>NZ_JBUDSW010000031.1:0-19883 GCF_054921475.1 Desulfobaculum sp.
CAGACTCCCCCCGAGCGCGCGCGCTCCGTCGCCGCCGCACAGCGACTGGCGCGCTGGCGTGGGCACGCGGAGGCGGCCATGGACGACGGTGACACGCCATTGATGGTCAGCGCCCCGCGCCAAAGCCTTTGCCCGCCCAGCCCACGCGCGGCTCCATGAGGCTACATGAGGCAACAACATGGGGCGACATGGGGGGGAACAAGGGGCAGGCCTCTGCCACCACGCCAAAGCCCAGCCTCCCGCCAACGCTCACGCAGGCAGGGGGCAACTCGACTCCACCACGGCGCACCAAGGCGCCCTGCGGCGCCGCCTTACGCCTTAGGCAAGGCGGCTGCCGTTTGGCACGTCGCGTTCAGGCACGGCCAGCACAACGGCGCCGTCCTCACGGTGGAAGCCCGTCAGCAGGAATTCCGACTTCATGGGACCAATCTGCTTCACCGGAAAGTTGACCACGCCCACCACCTGACGCCCTACCAGCTCTTCCGGCTCGTAGATGTCCGTCACGCGGGCGCTGGTCTTCAACACGCCGATGTCGCCGCCAAAATCCGCCCACACCTTATGCGCGGGCACCCGCGCTTCCGGGAAGGCTTCCGCCTGCACCACCGTGCCGACGCGGATTTCAACCTTTTCAAAATCAGCCCATGAGAGTTCTCTGGTCGCGGTGTCCTGCATCGTCTTCTCCTGTGCGGGGCCAGCGCCGCCGCATGCGCCGTTAGTTCTTCATCTGATGGATAGGGGCCGGGATGCGCCCGCCAAGGGCAATGAAGTCCTCGGAACCCTGCATTTGCGGCACGGCCATAATCTTGGCCTCGCCAAGCAGGCCGCCCCACGACACGCTATCGCCGACGCCCTTGCCCGGAACCGGGATAATGCGCGCGGCGGTGGTTTTGGAGTTGATCATACCGATAGCCATCTCGTCCGCGATGATGGCGGATATGGTGGACGCTGGGGTATCGCCGGGGATGGGCACCATGTCGAGGCCCACAGAGCACACGCAGGTCATGGCTTCCAGCTTTTCAAGGCTCAGCTTGCCCGTGGCCGCGGCCTCGGCAATGTTGAGGTCCTCGGACACCGGAATAAACGCGCCGGACAGCCCGCCCACGTGGGAGGACGCAAACGCCCCGCCCTGTTTCACGGCGTCGTTCAGCATGGCCAGCACGGCGGTGGAGCCGGGCGCGCCAATGGAGGACAGGCCGAGGCTCTGGAAGATTTCGCCCACGCTGTCGCCCACCTGCGGGGCCGGGGCCAGCGATAGGTCCACCACGCCAAAGGGCAGGTTCAGCTTGCCCGCCACCTCGCGGCCAATAATTTCGCCGACGCGGGTGACCTTGTAGGCTGTGCGCTTGATGACCTCGGACAGCTCGCCAAGGTTGAACTCCGGGTTCGCCTCGCGGGCGCGGTCAATGGCCTTGCGCACCACGCCGGGGCCGGAGACGCCAACGCTCACCACAGCGTCAGGCTCGCCAACGCCAAGGTAGGCGCCCGCCATAAACGGCACGTCCTGCGGGATATTGGCAAAGACGACCAGCTTGGCGCAGCCAATGCCGCCACGGTCGGCGGTGCGGTCGGCGGCCTTGCGGATGGTTTCGCCCATGAGGGCCACAGCGTCCATGTTGATGCCGGTCTTGGAGGTGGCAACGTTGATGGAGGAGCACACGCGCTCGGTCACGGCAAGGGCTTCGGGCAGGGCCTCGATAAGGGCGCGGTCGCCCGAGGTCATGCCCTTGTCCACCAGCGCGCCAAAGCCGCCGAGAAAGTCCACCCCGGCGTCGCGCGCGGCTTCGTCCAGTACGCAGGCGGCGCGGACCATCTCGTCGGGGCCAAAGGCCGCGCCCACAACGCCCATGGGCGACACGCTGATGCGCTTATTCACCACGGGGATGCCGTACTTGTCGCCCACCTCGTCGCAGTAGGCGACCAGCTTTTCGGCGTGGCGGCTGATTTTGTCGCGCACCTTGGCGGCAAAGCGGTCAAAGTCGTCGCATGCGCAGTCAAAGAGGCTGATGCCAAGGGTCACGGTGCGCACATCGAGATGCTCGTTGCGCAGCATATTCAGAGTGCTGAGCACTTCGCGGTCTGTCAGCATTGGTTCTATCCTTGTGTAAAGATTCGGGTGCGGGGCCTACAGCGGCTCAACACGGTGCATGGCCTCGAAGATGTCCCTGTGCTGCAGGGTCACGCTCAGGCCAAGGCGCTCGGCCTCGGCAGCCAGCGCGGCGCGGATTTCCGCCACATCAACCGACACGGGCAGGGAAATCTCAAAGCCGATGATCATACGCTCCGAGTCCGCCGTACGCGGCAGGGCCTTCAGGTTCTCGATGTTGACGCCGTACTGGGCCAGCACGCCGCTGACGCCCGCGATGATGCCCTTTCGGTCCATGCCGATGAGGGTGACCACAAAGGGTTCGGCCTCCGGGGCGGGGCTGGCGGCGTCCGCGCCAAACTCGCGCAGGGTAAAGCTCATATCGTACGAGGCAAGGCCGCTTTCCAGCTTGCCGCGCACTTCATCCAGCCCCATCTCCTGCGGAAAGCTGGCGATGACAATCATCGCGAACTCCGTCTGCAGGATGGTCTGGGTGATTTCCTCAATATTCGAGTCCAGCTTGCAGAGCAGGTCCGCAAGGCTATGCAGGACGCCGGGGCAGTCGCGCCCCAAAAACGATACGACGATCTTGCGCATTGGTGTCTCCCATTTTGTCCGCTGGTCGCGGAATGTTCAGCCAAGGCATGTAAAGTCTGCGCGGTTTTGTCAAGAAAAGCGCATCATTGCATAGCGCGCCTACTGCGCCTGCAATACACGCTCGCGCCATATGGAACCCGGCAAAAAGGCCAGCTCCCCGGCGTCTACGCGCCCTCGCCCAGCGCGCGCACGGCCTCGTACCGCCAGCAGTCTACCAAATGATCATTCACCATGCCCATGGACTGCATAAAGGCGTACATCACCGTCGGCCCCACAAAGCTAAGGCCCCGCCGTTTCATATCCTTGGACATCGCCACAGAGATATCCGTCTGCGCCGGAACCTCCTCCATGGTGCGCCACGCGTTCTGGATGGGGCGTCCGTCCACAAAGCCCCACAGGTAGGCGTCCAGCGAGCCAAACTCCTCACGCACGGCCAGCGCGGCGCGGGCGTTGTTCACGGCGCTGCGGATTTTCGCCTTGTTGCGGATGATGGCCGTATTTTCGGCAAGGACGGCCATTCGCGCGTCGTCAAAGGCCGCCACCGCCGCCATGTCGAACCCGTCAAAGGCGGCGCGGTAGCCCTCGCGGCGCTCCAAAATGGTCCGCCAACTCAGCCCCGCCTGCGCGCCCTCCAGAATGAGAAATTCAAACAGCCGGACGTCGTCGTGCTCGGGCACGCCCCATTCCTCGTCGTGGTAGCGCACCATTCCTTCGGTGCCACGCGCCCACGCGCAGCGTATAATGTCGCTCATTTCTCCGCCTTTTCAGCATGTTGTGGCATAGCATCCGCCCTGCGGCGCATTTCTTCTTTACTTGCGGCGAACAAACGGTACCGTTGGACGCCGGTTCGCATTTCAACCACAAAGGACTCCCCCGTCAATGAAACCTGAAACGACATCGCACCTCGGCCTCGCCGCGGCGGCCTCCGCCTTTATCGCGTGGGGCCTGCTCCCCATCTACTGGAAAGCTCTCGACGCCGTTCCCGCTTCGGAAATCCTGTGCCACCGCATTGTGTGGTCCGCACCCTTTGTCGCCATACTGCTCACGGCCTCGCGCCGCTGGAACGAGGTGCTCACCGCCCTGCGCTCGCGGCGCACGGCGTGGCTGCTCACCATCTCCAGCCTGCTCATTGGCGCCAACTGGTTTACCTACATCTGGGCCGTGAATTCCGCCCATGTCATCGAGGCCAGCCTTGGCTACTATATCAACCCGCTGGTCAGCATGCTCCTTGGGTTCATCTTCTTCCGCGACAGGCTCTCGCGCATGCAGACCTTTGCCATTTGCCTCGGCGTGGCGGGCGTGCTCATGGAGCTGTGGGAATTTGGCCGCGTGCCGTGGATTGCCCTTGTCCTTGCGCTGAGCTTTGGCCTGTATGGCCTCGTGCGCAAGGTGGCGGTGGTGGAGGCCCTGCCCGGCCTGTTTGTGGAGACTCTTGCCCTCAGCGTGCCCGCCGTGGCCTACCTTGCCATGCTGGAAACGCAGGGCAATGCCGCCCTTGGGCATGTGGCGCTGTCCACGGACGCTCTGCTGGTGGGCGCGGGCGCCATTACCTCGCTGCCGCTGGCGGCTTTTGCCTTTGGGGCGCGCCGCCTGCGCCTGACGACCATTGGCATTTTGCAATACATCGGCCCCACGGGCATGTTCCTGCTTGGCGTCTTTCTGTACGGCGAGCCCTTCAGCATGTCGCGCCTGTGGACCTTTGCCTTTATCTGGACGGGCGTCATCGTCTACACCGTGGACAGCCTGCTGCGCTACCGCACCGAGCACGGCCACCGCGTGTAGCCCCTACCCCATCAGCTTTTCTGCGGCGCGCTGTCCCCCCGGATGGCGCGCCGCGCTGTAACCGCGACCAGCCCTGTCACAAAAAAACCGGGAAGCGCTTTCGCACTCCCCGGTTCCTTCTCAGCCGTATGATATCGTACTAGCCGTCAATCCACTGCACATCCGGCGCCATACGCGGCGGAATGGCGCCAAAGCGGCGCTCCGGGTGCCCCAGCATGAGGACGGCGTGGACCACACACTCCTCAGGAACGCCCAAATACTGCCGCAGGGGCGCATGGCCGTTGATGGCGTGGGTGACATACCCGGCCCAGCATGCGCCAAGGCCCGCGGCGTGGGCGGCAAGCTCCATATGCGCGGCGGCCACGACGGCGTCCTCGCCGGGGGTTGCGCCCTCGCGCGGGGCGTAGGCAATAGCCAGCGCCGGAGCGTTGCGGCAGATGAGGTCGCTGCCCGCACGGCAGGCGCGGACCACACCGCGCAGGTGCAGCTGCTGCACCAGAGGGTGCTTTTCGTCCACCTTTTCCTGCATCCAGTCGGCGGCGTGGGCCACCACGCGCTGCACGGCCTCCGGCGTCGCCACCATGGACCATTTGACGCGGCGCTCATTATGGCCGGAGGGCGCATAGGCCGTCAGGTCCACAAGGCGCTCCAGCATATCCCGCTCCACGGCCTGCTCCGTAAAGGCGCGCACCGAACGGCGCGACTGCATCAGCGCCTCGGCATCGCTGAGGCCGGGCAGGTCCTTGCGGCGAAAGCGCGTTGCATCGCGGCCCTCAAAGGCCGTCAGCGTTACCGCGCCCGTGGGACAGATGGCCATACAGTGGCCGCAGTGTAAGCACCGCTCCGCGCGGCGCGGATGCGGGCCAACCTCTCCCGTCGTCTTCTTATGGACAATCACGCCAAGGGGACAGTCCGCGGCGCACAGGCCACAGGCCACACACTTCTCGGCATCTATCGCTATGGGTGTCTTTGATACTTGCATACGCACCTACTTAGTCGTTTTTCACCAAAGCGCAAGTCCGGCGCTAATGGCCCGTCAGCTTTGGATTTTTGCAAATTCGCCGCAGTAGCATACCTATTTCGGAGCCGATACGCCACCCTTGGCCGCCGCGCAGACGGGCACTCCACACCACGGCCACAACCTGCTACCATGGCTTCCTGCGCCGCCAACACCCCGCGTCTGGCGCCACTTCGGGCCGCCGCGCCCCGCACCTTCAACCCGCACGACACAGCTATGCCAAACAGAAACGACTCCGGCCTGCCCAACCTTGAATTCCAAATGCTGATGCTCATTCTGGCGGAAAAGCGCACCGCGCATACCACCCTGCGCTCCGGTCTTTCCCTGTGCGCCTTTCAGCTGGCTATCCTGTCCTTTTTGGTGGCAACATCGCCGTACTACGACGTGGCCTCCAACGTCATCCTGCTCAGCCTTATCGGCGTCATGTGCACAGGCCTTATTGGCCTCGGGCTGTACCTTCTGCGCCGGGGCTGGGTGCGCATCCTCTTCCACGACAAACAGATGTCCAAAATTCTGGAGCGCAACCCCATGCTGGCGGAACTCTTCTACCACAAGTCGCGCATGGAGAAGCTGGGCTAGCACGCAAAAGCGCCCGCGCGAACGGCGTTCGCGCGGGCGCTGTCATATCTGCTTCACCGGCGCGGGGTGCGCCGCTAGCGGGCCAGCATCTCCTGCGCCATCTTGCGCGCGCCGCCAAGGTCGGTCTTGCCCGTGCCAAGGCGGGGAATCTCCTCCACGCTCAGGAAGGTGGACGGCACATTCAGCGCGTCGGTCCCGTCCTCCAGCATGGCCGCTTTGAGGGCGGCGGGCTTGTCCATACCACTCACAAGGGCCACCACGCGCTCACCCTTGCGCGCGTCCGGCACGGCCACGGCCACCACGTCCACCTCTTCGGGCGCGACGCGGTTCATGGCGTCCTCCACGGCGGTCAGGCTGACCATCTCGCCGCCAATCTTCGCAAAGCGCGAATACCTGTCCAGAATGATCAGGAAGCCGTCCTCGTCCAGACGGCCCTTGTCGCCGGTCTTGTACCAGCGGATGCCGTCCTTCTCCACGATAACGCTCTTGGTGCGCTCCTCGTCGCCAAGGTAGCCTTTCATAATCTGCGTGCCGCCGATGAGGATGAGTCCGGCCTCGCCCTCGGGCAGGTCCTCCAGCGTTTCGGGGTCCACAATGCGCAGGGCGCTGCCGGGCAGGGGCAGGCCAACGGTGCCGGGCTTGGAGCCAATCTGCACGGAGAAGTCCTTGGTATTGAGGACGTCTGTGGTATTGACGCTGGCAACCGGGGTCGTTTCCGTGGTGCCGTAGCCCTCGTAGATTTCCAGACCAAACTTGTCCCGGAAGGCCACGCGGGTCTCCTTGCTCAGGCGCTCGGCCCCGGCCACCACAAGGCGCAAAGAGGCGAACATCAGCGGATGCAAGCGCCTGTTGCGCGTGTACAGACCAAGGAAGGTCGGCGTTGCGCACAGGAAGGTCACCTGATGCCGCGCCACAATGCGCCCGATATTGCGCGCATCCGTCGGGTCCGGGTGACACACCACGGGGATGCCCTCCAAAAGCGGCAGGAAGGTGGTCACGGTAAGGCCAAAGGCGTGGAACAGCGGCAGCGTTCCGAGGATGACGTCATGGTCCTGCGCGTTGAGCAGATTGGACACCTGCTTCACGTTGCCCATGATGTTCTCGTGCGAGAGCATAACGCCCTTGGGCGTGCCCTCGGAGCCACTGCTGAACAGGATGGCCGCCGTATCGCCAAGGTTCACCCGCCGCACAAACAGCAGACGCAGCACCCACACCGGCAGGGCCTCCATGGCCAGCATGGTGACGATGAACTTCCGCTTGCTGATGTTCTCGCGCATGTCCTCCATGAGGAAGACGTCCATGCCCTCAAGCACGGCGCGCAGGTCAAAGCCCTTGGCCTTCAGCTTGGTCAGGAAGGTGCGCGAGGTGACAACCGTGCGGATTTCCGCGCGCTCCACGGCGCTGCGGATGGCGTCGGTGCCGGAAGTATAGTTGAGGTTCACCACGGTCTTGCCGCGCATGAGCAGGGCCAGATTGGCGATGGCCCCGCCCGCGCTGGCAGGCAGCAGCAGGCCTACATTCTGCTGGCCGCGGACGCGGTTTCGCAGCATGCGCGAGGCCAGCACCGTGGTGGTGAGCAGCCTGCGGTAGGTCAGGTCCGCGCCTGTGGAATCCGCCAGCGCATGGCGGCCCATGTAGGTCTTGGCGGTCTTGAGCCATGCCACGGGCAGGGTGTCGAACGTTTCGGCGTATTCCTTCCACGCGTCGATGGACAGACGCGCCACGGCGTTTTTCACATCAAGGGCCGAGGCCTCGGAGGACAGCGGCTCCCCAAAGCAGATGGTCACGTCGCGGGTGCGGCGGATGCGGGACATCTCACGAAAACGCGTGGTGGCGAAGGAGAAGGCGCTGCCCCACAGCCCGCGCAGGTAAAAGGGCACGATAACGCAGTTGGACTGGCGGGCCGGTCCCTGAAAGCCGCGCTTAAACTCGCCCAGCTGGCCGTTGCGGCTGATGGCGCCCTCGGGGAAGATGACGACGCACTCGCCGTTTTCCAGCGCGGCGCTGATGGCCTTCAGGGCGGCCTTGTTGGCGCGGGCCGAGATGGGAATAACGCCCAGCCAGCGCAGGAACCACTTCAGGTACCACCGCTCGTAGATTTCCTTGTCCATGACAAAGCGCATGCGGCGCGGCACGCCAAGGGACAAAATAGCCCAGTCAATCCAGCTGACATGGTTGCCAAGCAGGAGCACGCCGCCCTCGGAGGGCAAATTGTTGATGCCGGAGACGGACACCTTGTAGCGCTGGGAAAAAATCAGACGGAGCAGGTAGCGGAACAGGGACTGTGGGAGCTTGTACAGGGTATACAGGGTGCCGCACAGCACCACGGCGGAGAGCATATAAAACAGCGGCACACTGCCAATGCCCACATGGGACAGGCCAAAGGTCAGCCCCAGGAAGGTGAGCATGCCGATGTTCTGCAGGAAGTTGTTGCCCGCCAGCACCTTGCCCATGTTCTCCTTGCTGGCCGCAAACTGCAGCAGGGAGTTGAGCGGCACAATGAGCAGGCCGCCGCACACGCCGTAGACAAACAGCAGCGAGCCAAGGACGAACTTGCTCTCAATGGACGGCAGCAGCAGCAGGCTGACGGCCATGCCGATGGCGCCAAGGGGAATGGTTCCGGTCTCGATGTAATTGCGCGAGCAGCGCCCCGCAACGGCGGAGCCAAGGATGATGCCAAGGCCGCCGATAGCCAGCATCCCCTGCGCCACCACGGTGTTCATCTCGCCCGTCACTTCCTTGAGGTAGGCGCCAAAGGCGGCCAGCACCACCTGATTCACGGACCAGAACACCATCAGGCCAATGATGGACAGCCAGATGACTTCCTTGCCGCGCAGCAAGTTCAGGTTGGCGCGCAGGTAGCCGCCATGCAGATAGGTGGACAGGTCCAGCTTGGAGGACGGGTCGCCCGCCTGCTTTTCGGGCAGGCTGAAGGCAATGGCCGTTTCCATAACCGCGCCAACGATGAGAAAATACCCGCACGGGGCAATCTGGCGCAGAATCTCGGCCGGGGTGGCGGCGTCGCTGACAAGGAAGGCCTCGAAAAAGCCGGAAAAGATGACCGCGCCGGCAAGGATGGCCACAATGGTCACCGCCTGCACGGCGGCGTTGGCCGGGGCAAGGCCTTCCTTGCCCGTCATTTCCTTAATGTAGCCGTACTTGGCAGGCGAATAGAAGGCGCTCTGCACCGCCAGCAAAAAGGTCAGGGCAAAGGCGGGCCAGAACAGGCCCATGTAGTAGCACACCGTAATGCCCACCGTAATGGGGATGGACAGCCCGGCGCAGACCTTGATGACCTTGTCCTTGGGGTAGCGGTCGGACAAAAAGGCCGACGGCGTAAAAAGCAGAATAAACGGCAACAGGATAAGCGCGTTGACGAGGGCCGTCAGCGCAATCTGCTCCGTTCCGGAAAACGTCTTGAACACGGTGTTCTGGATGACAATCTTGTGCCCCAGATCCGTCACCGCGTTCAGCAGGACAACCAGTATATATGGCAGGAAACCACCAATCTTCCAAATACTCTGCATGCTCTCGTTCCTTTCTTGTGCCTGCCCGGGATGGGAATACGTGCGGAAATCCCCTCTGGTAGAGGAAACTGCGAATTCCTGCAACACGGGGCTTTGCCGCGCCGCCACAGCAGGCAGGCGCATGGGCATGATACCACGTTGCCAAGGCTCTGGCGCGCAGCGGCGCGCCCAATCGGGGCCAGCGGCGGGCTTCTCCGCCCTTTCCCCACGCCCGGCGCACCCGCGCCGGACTTCCTTTCGCCTTGTTTGTAAGTAAACGTTGACTTACTAATACGGGCAGACCGCCACGCGGTCAAGGGCTTTTCCCGTGTGGCGGCTGATTGGCCGCGATATGTGGGACGGATTAGTCTGCGGAGAGCTGCAAAACCCGCGCGGTTGCGGCAACAACGGCGTCCACCACCGCCGGGGTCAGGCGCAGGCGGTCGTAGCGGTGCATCACCAGCGGCTGGAGCACCACCCCCATGACCAGCCCGGCGTACAGGGCGGCGTCGCCGTCGGGCACGGCCCCGTCGTCCATGGCCTCGCGCACAAAACGCACGGTCATGTCATTGGGGTTCACCTCTGCGGGCATGGCCTGCTCCTCGGGGAATCCGTGCTGGGTGAGCATGATAAAGGCAAACTCCACAGGATGCTCATGGTAATAGGAAAAGATGAACCGGACGCTGCGCTCCAGCCGGGCCGCAGCGCCTGCGCCTTCTTCAAACAGGCGGGGGCCAAGGCCGTCGGCAAAGCGCTCAATCTCCTGCCGGAACAGCTCCCACGCCATCTCGTTCTTGCCGCTATAGTGCCGGTAGAGCGCGCCCTCTGTCACGCCAGCCTCGCCCGCGATGTCCTTAATGGTGGTGCGGGCCAGTCCCTTGGTGGCAAACAGCGCAATTGCCGCCTGCTCTATGTCGCGCTTTTTTACTGCCGGTCGTGCCATGGGCGCTCCTTTTCGGTGAATGAATGTTCACTCTCGAATAAAGGGTCGCCCCCGCCCTGTCAACGCGTCAGGCGGGCACAAAAAAAGGGACGCTGGTCAGCGTCCCTTTGGGCTTTGGCGTCATCTGGCGCGCTACACGACAACATCCAGTGAAGGGGTTTCGGCCTTGGGGGCGTCACCAGCCTTCTTGGCATTGGCCTTTGGTGCGCCCTCAGGCTGCGCCGGGGCCTCGCGCCGCCGTTCGGCGCGCTCGGCGTCGTCCTTGCGCTCCCCTTCCATACGCTCGTTGGCGGACCTCGCAACATCGCGGTTGCCCATCTCCTCCACGGCGCGTTCGGCCCTCTGCCCGGCGAGGGTGCGGGAGGCATAGCTGCCCGGGTCAACGCTGGCCTGAATCTGATAGGTTTCGATCATGCTGCTCATGGTGTTCTTGTACTGATTCTGTACCTCGAACCCCATCATCATGCCCTTCAGGTAGCGGGAGGTCTGCTCACCGCTCTGCACAAAGTTTCCGGCAAGCATGCTTCCGGGCGTCCCCACGTTCTCCGTAGGCGACGCAAGCATGCCGGCCAGAGACTGCGCTCCGCCCTCTCCGGCCTGCGTGGTGGCCGGAGCCTGTCCCATATAAAAATGGGTGGGGGACGATCCGATGCCTGCAATATTCATTGTGCCCTTCCTTGTAAAAATGCACGTATTTCTCCGCACTATGCATCGTATCGGCGACAATCGGGCAAACTTTATACCTTGCAATAGATTTTCCGAACTTTTCCCGCAATGCCCCGGCATATCATGCTCTCTTTCATTCATTGGCATTTTCCACTGCACGCAATTCTCCGCGCAAAAGCGTTCCAACGTGCCTCAAAATACTGTATGAATTTGAAGATGCATTCTCTTTTTGCCTTGTGGCTGCGCCGCGTGCGCCCCATCGCCTGCGCCATCATGGTTCTGGCGGCCCTTTGCGGGGCCAGCCTGAATGCGCTTGCCCAGCCGTGGCAAGCAGACGCCCTCTCCCTCTCCGAGGCCGACCTTGCGTGGATTGCCAAGCATCCGCGCATCTCCATCGGCATCATGAACGCTTGGCCGCCCATGAACGCGGCATCCCCCTCCGGCGCGCCGGAGGGCATTGGCGTGGACTATCTGCGCCTTATCGAAAAGCGCCTCGGCATCACCTTTGACATCACTCCCGCGCCCTTCAAGGACAACATGGCGGCCGTGCAGTCGGGCGCGCTGGACGCCATCATGGATGTGACGCCTAGGCCCGAGCGGGCGGAGTTCTTGGACTTTACCGCGCCCTACCTGACGGTGCCGCATGTCCTCATCGCCCGCACCAACGGACCGCGCTATTCCTCGCCGGACGCCCTTGGCGGCAAGGCCCTTGCCCTTGAGCAGGGGTTCTTTGGCGTCACGCACTTCCGGCGCACGCATCCAGACATCACCATTAAGGAATTCCCCAACACAGCGGCCTGCCTGATGGCCGTGTCGCAGGGGCAGGCAGAGGCCTATATCGGCAACCGCGCGGTGGCCATGTACATCATTGCCCAACAGCTTCTGACCAACCTTGCGGTCCACTCCACCATGCCGGGGCACGCCTCCATCCTCGCCATTGGCGTGCGCAAGGACCTGCCCGGCCTCCCACCGTTGCTCAACAAGGCTCTTGCCAGCATCAGCCTTGGTGAGGAGCTTGCCATCCTTGCCAAGTGGACGGGACAAAAACGCACCGCGGCGGAGACGGTACGCCTCAACTATGAAGAGCGCATGTGGCTGAGCACCCACCCGGAGATTACCGTCTCCAGCGAGCCAGACTACGCCCCCTTTGATTTTCGTGAAAACGGCCACCCCACGGGCTTTTCCGTGGACCTGCTGCGCATCATCGCCGCGCGCACGGGGTTGCAGCTGCGCTTTGTGAAGGATACGTGGGAAAATCTGGTCCAGATGGGCAAAACCGACAAGCTGGACCTCGTGCACACCATCTTCTACACGCCACAGCGCACGCGGCATTTTCTGTTCACATCGCCCTACAAGTCAGTGGTGAACGCCATCTTTGTGCGCAGCGACGTCAAGGGCGTCAACGCCCTTAAGGACCTTGCGGGCAAGCGCGTACTGCTTTCGCGGGGGGACACCGTTGGCGAGTACATCTCGCGGGCCGTCCCGGATGCGGACGTCCAGTACCTGCCCACCTATGAGGCCATCCTCAAGGGGCTGGCTATCGGACGCGGCGACGCCACCGTCATTGATAGCGCCGTGGCGCATTACCTTATCCGCCGCTTTACCCTCACCAACATCATCCCCGTGGCCGAAGCCGACATCCCGGCCGGGGACCGCGACCCGCGCTACCGCTTTGCCGTGCGCAAGGACTGGCCGCAGCTGCACTCCATCCTGCAAAAGGGCCTCAGTTCCATTACCGATGAAGATATGGCCCGGCTGGAACGGCGTTGGTTCGGCACCGTCTCCACCACCGCGCAGGGCGCGCCCATCCAGCTGACGCCCGCCGAACAGGACTACCTGTCCCGCAACCCCGTCATCCGCGTGCACAATGAAATGAACTGGCCGCCCCAAAACTACAACGAAGGCGGCAAGCCCAAGGGCTACTCCGTCGCCTACATGAACCTTGTGGCCCAAAAGCTGGGGCTGACCATTGAGTACATCTCCGGCCCCCGCTGGGACGAATTTATGGACATGGCGCGGCGCGGCGAACTGGACGTGCTGCTCAACATCGTAGAGACCGACGCCCGGCGCGAGGACTTCGCCTTCACCCGCCCCTACATCAAATACCCCTCCGTCCTCATCCACCGCCGGGACAACACCGCCGCCACCTCTCTCGACGCCATGCGCGGCAAAACCATGGCCGTCATCAAAGGCTTCTACGAGCAGGAAGTGCTGGCCCGGGATTATCCGGACATCCGCATGGAGTTCTACAACAGCCTGCTGGCCTGCCTGAAGGCCGTGGCCGACGGCAAGGCCGACGCCACCCTTGGCGGCGCAAACGAGGCGGCCTACCTCATCCGGCGCAACTCGCTGATGAATCTCACCCTCACAGGCGGACTGCCGCCCGAGACCTTCGAGGTGGCCCTGCACATTGCCGTACCACGAGACAGCGCCATCCTGCGCGACATCATCCAAAAGGGCATGGACGCCATCACCCCCACGGAGAACGCCAGAATCCACGACCAATGGATTGGCGACCTTGGCCTGCTGGACTCCAGCGGCAACCGCACGGTCTTCGACATCCGCACGGAGGACCAAACCCTGCGCATCTGGATGCTGGGGCTTGGCATTGTGGTGCTGTTTGCGGGGATGTTCTACCTCATCCGCATCAGCCTGCGCGCCGTCTCCGAGGACGCCCTTGCCTCTGGGCTTGGCTCACGGCGCATCAGAAGCATGATGATTGCGGGCGTGTTGCTGCTTGTCGTCATGGTCACGGCGCTGGCGTGGTTCATCCTTGAGTACAACCGCAACCGCGTGGCCGACGCCATCGCAGACAACCTCACCGCCGTGCACTCCAGCGTTGTGGACCGCCTCAACGCCTTGGCCCAGCGCCACCGGGGCATCACCGAAACCCTTGCCGGGGCGGAATCCGTCCGCAGCGGCGCCAGAGCGCTCCTGGCCATGCCCCACCTGCCGGGCACCCTTGCCGCGTCCAAGTCGCAGCAGGCCATCCGCACGCTGTTTGCCGACACCACCGCCCTGCACCAGACCCTTGGCTTCCACCTCATCAGCCCGCACGGCACCATCATTGCCGCGCAGGACAACGCGCCCCTCGGCACCACAAGCCCCATTGCCAACGCGCAGGCCAGCCTGCTGGCGCGCGCCCTTTCGGGTGAAACCGTCTTCCTGCCGCCCATCAGCCCCAGTACGGCCCTCACTGACTCCCAGCCCGTGCCCATGGGCTACGCCGCGCCGGTCCGCGGGCCGGACGGTTCGGGCATTGCCGTGCTGGTGCTCCGCATCGACGCCATGAGTGAATTCTCGCAGATTATGCAATCCGGCAGGATGGGCCGCACGGGCGAGAGCTACGCCTTTAATCGCAAAGGCGTCATGCTCTCGCAAAGCCGCTTCCAGCGCGAGCTGGAAGACATAGGCCTGCTGGCGGAGAACGCCACCAGCATTTTGAACATCACCCTGCACGCGCCCGGCACAGGCGTTACCCCCGCGCCCCTCACGCGCATGGCGGCCAGCGCCACGCAGGGCAGCAGCGGCATGGACCTCAAGGGCTACACCGACTACCGCGGCTCGCACGTGGTGGGGGTGTGGTCATGGGACGCCCAGCTTGGCATCGGCATCGCCACAGAGCAGGACCACGCGGAAGCCTACGCCACCTTTACCAGCATGCGCTGGGGCATTTTGCTCACCGTTGGGGCCACGCTCTTTCTCGCCTCCGGCGCCACGCTGTTTACCCTGCTCCTTGGCGAACGCAGCAGCATGGCCCTCATCGCGGCCCGCGACGAATTGGAAGACCGCGTGCGCGAGCGCACCATGGACCTGGAGCGCAGCGAGGAGCAAATCCGCGCCATGTCCGATGCCTCCCTCGACGCGGTCATCATGCTCGACTCCACAGGACACGTGCGCTTTTGGAACAGCGCGGCGGAACAGATGTTTGGTTTCTCCGCCGAGGAAACCCTTGGGCAAGACATGCACGCCCTCTTCGTGCCGCAGGAGCACCGCGAGGCCGCCTACGCTGGGCTTCAGACCTTTGCCCAAACAGGGCAGGGCAAAGTCATCGGCGGCATTAGCGAAGAAACAGCCCTGCGCCGTGACGGCGCGCTCTTCCCCGTGGAAATCGCCATTGCCTCCTTCCAGATTGCCGGGGAATGGTTCGCCGTTGGCACCGTGCGCGACATTACAGACCGCAAAGCGCAGGAAACAGCGCTGGCCGAGGCCGAGGAACGCACCAGAAATATTCTGGAATCCGTTGGCGAAGGCATCTTTGGCGTGGACAACACCGGCACCACGCTGTTCATCAATCAGGCCGCGCTGAACATGCTGGGCTACGCCCCAGAGGACATCTACGGCCAAAACATCCACGCCCTTATCCACCACTCCCACCCCGATGGCAGCACCTACAACGTGCACGAATGCCCCATGCACCTCGCCTTCACCACCGGCGCGCCCCAGCGCATCGTGGACGAAGTGCTGTGGCGCAAGGACGGCACCAACTTCCCCGTGGAGTACACCGCCGCGCCCATCGAGCGCGATGGCGCCCCCATCGGCGCGGTTATCGTCTTCCACGACATCACCCAGCGCCTTGAGATGGAACGCAACCTGCGCGAATCCACGGACCTGCTGCAAACCGTCATCGATACGATGCAAGCCGTGGTGCTTATGAAGGACCTTGATGGCCGCCACCTGCTGGTCAACGACTACTACACCCGCGCCACCGGCCTCACCAAGGAGGCCATCACGGGCAAAACGGACCATGAGGTCTTCCCACCCGAGGTCGCCGACGCCATCGTGGCCGTGGACCGGGACGTTATGCGCACGCGCCAGATTACGGAATTTGAGGAAGAAGTCCCCCACCCCGACGGCACCGTGCACGCGTACCTCACCACCAAGGTTCCCCTCGTGGATGACCGGGGCAAGGTGTATGGCATCTGCGGGTTGGCCGTGGACGTCACCACCCTCAAGGAGATGGAACGCGAACTCACTGCCGCCAGACAAGCCGCGGACGACGCCAACAAGGCGAAGTCGGACTTCCTTGCCAACATGAGCCACGAAATCCGCACCCCCATGAACGCCATCCTCGGCATGAGCCATCTGGCCCTGCAAACGGACATGTCGCGCAAGCAGCGCGACTACGTGAACAAAATCGACATGTCCGCCAAGGCGCTGCTGCGCATCATCAACGACATTCTGGACTTTTCCAAAATTGAGGCGGGCAAGCTGGACATCGAGCATATCCCCTTCCACCTTGAGGACGTGCTGGACAACCTTGCCAACCTCGTCAGCGTACGCGCGCAGGAAAAGGGGCTGGAGCTCTTGTTCCGCACCGAAACGGACGTCCCCTTCGGCCTTGTGGGCGACCCGCTGCGCCTTGGGCAAATTCTCATCAACCTTGCCGGAAACGCCGTCAAATTCACGGACCACGGGGAAATCGTCATCACCACCAGCGTAGTGGAACGCACGGACGACGCCATCATGCTGCGCTTTGGCGTTGCGGATACGGGCATCGGCCTCACCGAGGCCCAGCGCGCCAAGCTCTTCACCGCCTTTACGCAGGCGGATACCTCCACCACGCGCAAATTCGGCGGCACCGGCCTTGGGCTGACCATCTCCAAGCGCCTCGTGAATATGATGGACGGCGACATCGGCGTGGACTCCCAGCCCGGCGAAGGCTCCACCTTCTGGTTCACGGCCCGCTTTGGCCTGCACGAGGTGCCGCGCCAGCGCCGCTTTGTGGTCAAGGACGACTTCAAGGACCTGCGCATCCTTGTGGTGGACGACAACACCACCTCGCAGGAAATCCTGCGCAGCATGCTGGAGAGCTTCTCCTTTGCCGTGGATATCGCCTCGTCCGGGGCGGAAGCGCTGGATAAGCTGGAAACCGCCGCAGAGCCCTACAAACTGGTGCTCATGGACTGGAACATGCCCGGGATGGACGGCATAGAAACCTCCCGCCGCATCAAGTCGCACCGCAACCTGCCAAAGACCCCAACCATCATCATGGTCACGGCCTACGGGCGCGAGGAAGTTATGCAGCAGGCCGAGGATATTGGGCTGGAAGGCTTCCTTATCAAGCCCGTGGGGCAGAGCGTGCTGTTCAATACCATTATGGAAGTCTTCGGCGAGCGCGCGGAGGCCACCTCGCGCCTGAGCGAAAGCGTCGGCATGTTGGACGAAGCGCGCCGCACCATCGCCGGAGCGCGGGTGCTGCTGGCCGAGGATAACGACATCAACCAGCAGGTGGCGACGGAACTTCTAGAGCAGGCAGGGCTTGCCGTTACCGTGGCCAGCAACGGGCGCGACGCGGTGGACAAGGCGCGCAGCGGCGACTTTGACGCCATCCTCATGGACATCCAAATGCCGGAGATGGACGGCTTTGAAGCCACGGCGGCCCTGCGCGCCGAGGCGCGCTTTGCGCACCTGCCCATCATTGCCATGACCGCCCACGCCATGGCCGGGGACCGCGACAAGAGCCTTGAACGCGGCATGAACGACCACGTCACCAAACCCATCGACCCGGACGCGCTGTACACCACCCTTATCCAGTGGATTCCCCACGAAGGCCACGGTACGGACGAGGCTCCCGCTCCGTCGTCAGCCACGCCGCCCGGGCAGGACAACGCCGCCCTTTTGCCGGACGCCCTTCCCGGCTTTGATATGGACGCAGGGCTGACCCGCGTTGGCGGCAACGCCGCGCTCTACCACTCCCTGCTCATCAAACTGCGCACAGACCACGCAGACGCGGCCCAGCGCATCCGCGACATGCTGGCGGACGGCAACACAGCAGACGCCGAACGTCTCGCCCACACCGTAAAGGGCGCGGCAGGCAACCTTGGGGCCGACGCGCTTTCGTCTGCGGCCAAGGCCGTGGAATTCGCCATCAAGGACGGCGCAACAACGCCGCAGGCCGCGCAGGTCGACGCCTTTGCTGATGCACTTGCTGCGGCAGTGGCAACGCTAGCGGGCCTGCACACCGAGGCCCCGGCCCAGCCCACAGCGGCGCACGGCCCGCCCACCGCTGTGGAATCGCTCCTTGAGGCCCTTGACGGCATCAAGGCGCCGCTGTCTTCGCGCAAGCCGCGCCCCAGCAAGGAAAAGTTCGCCGAACTTGAACACCTCGTCTGGCCGCAGTCCCTGCACGGCGACATCGCGCAGCTGGGCACCCAGATATCACGCTACAAATTCGCAGACGCACTGACGACCGTGGACGACATCATCGCCAAGCTTGAGGGGTAGAACCATGATGACCGACGACGCCCGCGCCAACATCCTCGTCGTGGACGACACCGACACCAACATCGACATCCTGATGGAGATACTGGGCGAGCGGTACGAAGTGCTTGTTGCCCTTGATGGCGCATCCGCGCTGGAAGTGGCCGAGGCCGAAGTCCCGGACCTTGTGCTCCTTGACGTTATGATGCCGGACATGGACGGCTGGGAGGTGTGCCAGCGCCTCAAGGCCAACCCCAAGACCCAGGGCATCCCGGTCATCTTCATCACCGCCAAAACGCAGATGGAGGACGAAATCCGCGGCTTTGAGCTGGGGGCGGTGGATTTTATCACCAAGCCCATCAGCCCCCCCGTGGTGCTGCGGCGCGTGGCGTCCACACTGGCCCTCAAGGAGCAGACCGACCGCCTGACCATGCTGTCGGCCAAGCTGGGAAAATACCTTTCCCCGCAGGTGTACGAGTCCATTTTCTCCGGCAAGCAGGATGTGCAAATCGGCGGCGGCCGCAAAAAGCTGACCATTTTCCTCTCGGACATTGTGGATTTTACCGCCACCACGGAGCGGCTGGAGCCCGAGGACATGACCGTCCTCCTCAACAGCTACCTTGACCGCATGTCCTCCATTGCCATGGCCCACGGCGGCACCATCGACAAATTCATCGGCGACGCCATTCTCATCTTCTTTGGCGACCCCATGTCCAAGGGCGTGGCCGAGGACGCCCGCGCCTGCCTGAACATGGCCCTTGAAATGCGCGGCGCACTGGAGGAGCTCCAGCGGGAGTGGTTCCAGCACGGCGTGGAGACACCCTTTCAGGTGCGCATGGGCATCAATACGGGCTTTTGCACGGTGGGCAACTTTGGCTCGCGCAAGCGCATGGACTACACCATCATTGGCGGACAGGTGAACGTGGCCGCGCGCCTTGAGCAAAACGCCCTGCCGGACCAGATTCTCATTTCCCACGAAACATGGTCGCTGGTGAAGGACGACATCCACTGCATCCCCAAGCCGCCCATCACCGTGAAGGGCATCCCCCACCCCATTCAGACCTATCAAGTGGTGGGCTCTACGGACGCCGTAGAGGACTCCGCCCACGCAGTACGCGGCTATGTCCAGCCTGCCACAACTCTGGCGCCGGATGCGCCCGTGCGCGACGCGCTGGACCTGCTGGCCGACGCGCCGCCCTACGGCACGGTGGTCCTCGCCGGAGACAGCGGCCCCGTGGGCGTTTTGTCCCGCGCGGGGCTGGACGCCGCCCTCTGCGCGGAGCAGGACAAAGCGCTGCTTCTGGACCGTCCGGTCTCCACCCTTGCGCCCAGCGCCCCGGTCATCCTTGATGCGGGCGCGCCCCTGACCCAAGCCGCCCAGCGCATGACCGACCGCACCGGCGCATCCCTGTGCGAGGCCGCCATTATCCTTCAGGACGGCAAGCTTCTTGGCATTTTGCCCATCCCGGTCCTGCTCACCCAGCTCACGGCCCTTGCGAAGGAGCG
>NZ_JBUDSW010000032.1:0-19809 GCF_054921475.1 Desulfobaculum sp.
GATAAGGCCGATGACGCTGCCTGCAAGGCCAAAGGCCGGGGCATAGGCGGCCATACAGCGGAAAATACGTTCGTTGTGCTGCCTACGCTGACGGAAGAACATGCTCTCCGTGGTGAGAATTTCGCGGATTTCCTGATCCGGGTAGTTGTCTGCCAGCATGCGCAGGGCGTCGCGCAGGAAGTAGACGGTGGTCTGTTCCTCCATGCGCTCAAGGCTGGTCAGTCCGTCCATGCGCGAACGGATGGCCATATCCAGCAGGACGGAGATGACCTTGTCCGGATGCGTGCCCGGGGACTTGTAGGCTCCCCGCGCTACGGACCAAGCGATGCGTAGTTCGGAAAGCGGGTAGGACAGAAGAATTGCCGCGCATGTGCCCGACGTGACAACGAGGAACGCCTCCAGATTCAGGTAGACGCCAACGTGCCCCGTGAGGATGAACGAAACAAGAAAGATGATGCCGAAGAGACAGACGCCGATGATGTTCGCCCGTATCATGAGTGCTCCCTATCGGGTTGGTCCGGGCGCGAGAGTTCAATCTCCACCCTGCGGTTTCTGGCCTTGCCTTCCCCGGAGAGGTTGGGGGCGGCCGGTTTATACATGGAGTGTCCGCTGATGGTAACCTGCTCCGGCGCAACGCCGCGCCGCTCGGTCAGGTAGCGGGCCACCTGCGTGGCGCGGGCGGTGGAGAGCTCCCAGTTGGTGGGGTACTTGGGAGTGTGCACCGGGTAGTTGTCCGTGTGGCCGTGCACGTGCACGTTGTACTTGGCCTTGGCGATGATGCCGGAGACCATGTCGAGAAAACGGCGGCCCTCGGGTTTGATGACGGCGTCCGTTCTGTCGAAAAGCATTGGTCCGTGCATGCTCAGGCGGATGACGTCCCCCTCCATCTCAATGGAGACATTTTGAATGCCGGATTCGCCAACGACGGCCTTGCAGCGCTCAAAGAGTTGATGCGGGCCGGGGCTGGGATGGATGCCGGTTTTGGGGAAGGAATAGACGGGAACTTCGCCCTCGTGGCGGCCCAGTTCGTCTATGTCCTGCACGTTTTCGTGTTCGACATGCCCACGGAAGGCCAGCAGAAAGTCCCGCTTGGCGCTGGCGTAGACGAAAAGCACCGTAAACACGATGAACATGGTCATCATCAGGTCCGCCCATGGGATGGACCAATGGAACTGCGGCATATCGTCCGTGGGCGCAAAAGCGCGCTCCATGGCGTCAAGACTGTGACGCGCTCTGAAGTGCGAGGGCGCGGCGCCGGACTTGCCCGTCATGCTTTCGGCGGGGCCGGATGGCGGCGTCTGCCCGCTGCCCGCGGAGTTTTGTGGTGGTTGCTGTGACATTGACGCCCCTGTTGCTGGTGAATGGAGAGTTGCCTACCACCTGCGCAGAAGCAAAAAGTGGTCCATGCGCGAAGAGGGCAGTCCATTCACCGGCTGTTGGGGCGTTTCGTCAAGGGCGGCAGGGTGTTGCCTGCCGCAGAAGAGGGTGGAATATTGGCTATTCGCCGAACTTTTCAAAGGGTACTGGGCGTGAGAAGAAAAATCCCTGCCCGTACTCGCAGCGCAGGCCGGAGAGGAGTTCACGCTGGTCCGCGCCCTCCACACCCTCGGCGATAATGCTCATGCCAAGGCTGTGCCCAAGGGCGACCACGGCACGGATAATGGGTGTGGTGTTGTGCGCATCGGCAAGGCCGGACACGAAGGAGCGGTCAATCTTCAGCGTATCCACGGGGAAGCTGTGCAGGTGCGACAGGGATGAGTAGCCGGTGCCGAAGTCGTCAATGGCGATGGTGATGCCCTGCTGGCGGAGCTTGGTGAACAGCTCGCGGGCGTGGTCCGGCGAGGTCATGGCCGCGGTTTCGGTGATTTCCAGCTTGAGGGCATGGGGCGGGACGTTTGTCTCGCGCAGGATGGCCGCGATGTCGTCGGCGAGGGTGGTGCAGCTGAGTTGGACGCCGGAGAGGTTGACGCTCATGGTGAAGTCGCCGTCCGGGGCGGCCTTGTCCCGCAGGGCGGCGTATTGCTCGCAGGCGCGGCGCAGGACGAACAGCCCGAGTGGCACGATAAGGCCAGTTTTTTCCGCGACGGAGATGAATTCGTCCGGCGGCAGCATGCCAAGGTCCGGATGATTCCAGCGGACAAGGGCCTCTGCGCCGCGGATGCGCCCAGAAGCGAGTTCCACCAGCGGCTGGTAGTGCAGCACCAGTTCCTCGTTGTCCAGGGCGCGGCGCAGGTCGTTGGCAAGGCGCATGAAGCGCTGCGCGGAAATGTGCATGGCGCTGGAGAACACGGCGTGGCGTCCCGGACCATCCTGCTTGGCCTTGTGCAGGGCGGTGTCCGCGTCGCGCACGAGGGATTCACCGTCCATGCTTTCCCCCGCGCCGATGGCGATGCCGATGTAGGAGCTCAGATAAATGCCGTCGTCCGTTACGGGGAAGGGGCTGGCAAAGCGGCGCTGGATTTCCCGCGCAATGCCGATAGCCCGGGCCTTGTCCTCCACCTGCGGCAAAAAGGCCGCGAAAACGTCGCCACCGATGCGCGCCGGAACCATGCCGTAGGCCTTGAAGGAGCGCAGGCGCTCCGCTGCGGCGCGGATAACGGCGTCCCCGGTGGGGTGGCCAAGGCTCTCATTGACCAGCTTGAATTGTGCAAGGTCCAGCATGCACAGCACCGGGGACAACCCCTGCGCTAAGTGATCAACATGGCTGTTGATGGTGCGCACGAGGTTGGTGCGGTTGGGCAGGCCCGTCAGCGGGTCGAAATACGCCTGAAAGAGCAGCTGCTCTTCGGAGTCCTTGTGCCGCAGGATATTGGCGATGGTCTGCGAAGCGTGGATGAGAAATTCGCGCTCCGGCGCGTCGAAGCTGTGCGGCGCATCCATGATGATGGTCAGCGCGCCGAGGAAGGTGTTGTCCTGCATCAGCGGGACGCAGGCTTCCTGATGTTCCACGGCGGTTTTGTCGCTGGTTTCACCCGGGGAACTGACAACGTGCAGAACCTCGCCGCAACGCAGGCAGGTTAGACCGGGATTGGGACCTGTCCCGATGTGCGGGCACATATGCGGCTGCATGGAGCGCGAACCCCGGCTGGCCGCAAGATGGTAGCTGCCATCGTCCTGCGCAAGGAATATTCCGGCGCTGGCGCCTTCCTTGGCCCATGGCAGGGCCAGCAGAATGTCCAACGCGTGATTCAGGGTCGTGGTGGTGGACAGCGAGGCAAGGGACAGCCCCAGCAGTTTGTTCAGGGCTTCCTGAAAAAGATTGTCGCGCAGAAGCTCATGCGTGCGCTGCTCCACAAGGTCCTCAAGGTGGTCGAGGTACAGGCGGTTTAGCTGGCCCTGACTGCGCATGGTCAGGTGCAGGCGGATGCGCGCTAGAAGTTCCTGCGGCTGAAAGGGCTTGGCAATGAAGTCCACCGCGCCAAGTTCCTCAACGGTGCGCATCATAAGGTTAGGGGCTGTGCAGTCGGACAGGATGAGGATGGGCAGGTCGCTTTCCGCGGCCTGCGAACGCAGCGCGCGGCAGGTGGCGGTGATGTCCTCGGGCGAGGCTCCTGCGTCCAGCACGACAAGGTCCGGCGGAAGCGCCGCAATGGAGCGGATAGCCTCGGCGTTGTCCGTCGCGTGGCGGATCGTATAGCCGGTCTGGTCCAGCAGGGCGGATGCAGGTGTTGCGCCGTGGCCAAGGAGGAGTATGGATTCGTGGATGTCGTGCATGAGCGGTCAGGAGCCTATGTAAAGCAAGGGAAATGTGTTGATTGTTCAATAATGACTGAATGTTCCAAGAAGGGCAAGGAAGCGGTCAGAAAAATTTCGCCCCCCTTAGGGGCGGCCTTGCGGGGGCCGCGTCGTTTCGTGTTCCGCAGTCCCCGGCGGAGGCTGTTGCGCCGCATTCTGCTCCGTCTGTGGCGGCATCTGGGCGGGCCTCGGCGCGTGGCTGGGCCGCGCGTCTTCCCTGTGCGGCCGTCCCGGAACAATATCCGTCAGCACGGCAAAGAAGCGCCCGACGATGACGCGGCTGGAGACCTGAACCGGAATCTTGCGTTCATCCGCCGTGACCCACACGAGCAATCGGGCGTCCTTGCTTTTTTTGAACACGCCGCCGATGTGCCGGAGCTCCGGTTCCACAACCCATGTGTCAAAGGTGCCAGCGGGCACGGTGAGCCGCTCCCTTCGCAAGACTGTGGCCCGGCCCATCACGCTTTTGACGCCGTCCGTGACCGGGGCGTACAGCTGCGCGCCCTTTTTCAGCGGCATGCGCCGAAACGCATAGAACACCGACAGCGGGTCGAACGTGCCGGGCAGGATGAGGATGGGGTCCTTGGGGCCGTTGATGATGTTCGCGTACTGCGCCTGTCCCGTCTCCCACAGAAACGATACCGTGATGTCGCGCTTGTAGCTGCCCTCGCGCTGGCGCTGGGTGTAGTGCACGGATTTTTCAAGGTCCGGAGCCGTGTAGGCATTCACCTCATCGCGCACGGTGTAGAAGATGTCCGCAAAGGCATTGGTCCACGCCTTCATGCGAAAGTGCAGCGCTGGCGCATCGTTTACCTGCGTGTGCGGCAGTACTTCCAGCGTGGCCGTTCCCGCGGGGATGGCCTCCCAGCGCAGGCTGTAGGTGAGCTTTTCGCCCGGAGCAAAGGGAAGGCGCGCCGCCGTGGCGCTCTGCGCCGCGGAGCCAAGGAATATGCACAAGGCAAGCGCTGTTCCCAGTATGTGCCGCATAACGTCCTCGTCCTCAGTGGTCCGTCAAAATCCTTGTCCCAGTGACGGGGCCCTTGTCAATACGAAATCGGCCGGAGCCTCCGCAAGGAAGCCCCGGCCGGGGTGCTCGTGGTGGGTGCGCCGCCGCTAGGACGGCTTGGAAATGGTGATAAAATGCTCCTGCATAGCTACGCCGCCGCCGGCGGGGTCGCATTTCTCAAGGCCGCCTTCCATCAGTTCCTGATCCGCAATGCCGCGGCTGGAGCGCGTCTCCGGCGGGAGCTTGTGCCCGAAGCCGTGCACCACAAAGGCCGCCTCCGGGTGGATGAAGTCCGTCACAAAGGCCACGGTGCGCGCGCTGTAGGAGCCGTTGGAAAGCTCCACCTCGTCGCCGTCCGCAATGCCCATCTCCGCCGCGCGTTTGGTATTGATCCACACGGGGTTGATGGGCATTTGCTCGTTCAGCATGGTGTTGTTGACGGTGTGCCCCTGCGTATGCAGTGCGCAGCGCCCGAACGCAATACGGAAACGGCCTTCCGGCGGGCGTTCCGGGCTTTCGTAGGGCTTCAGCGACGGCAGGTTCATGTCTTCCAGCTTCTCGCAGATGACTTCCAGCCGTCCTGACGGGGTGGGGAAGGAGTAGTCGTTCATGTCGCGGTACAGGGGCTTTTCCGCCAGCCAGACTTCGCCCGTTGCGTCAAAGTCCTCAACGCTGACGCCTGTGTCCGTCAGCTGGTAGTTCCACATATCCTCGGCGGAGTCGAAAGCGAGGGCGTCAAAGCCCATGCGCTTGGCAATGCCGCCCAGAATCTCCCAGTCCGCGCGGGTGTCGTAGCGCGGTTCAACAGCGCGGGCGCGGCGGAAGAAGTAGGACTTTAAGCCGTTCTTGGTCGCCAGCGGGGATTCGCGCTCAAGGTAGGTGGACATGGGCAGCACGACGTCCGCATGCCATGAGGAATCGGACCAGCTGAACGTCGTCGCCACGATGAGGTCCAGCTTTTTCCATATGTCCTTCATGCGCTGCTGGTCCGGCAGGGCGTGGAGCGGGTCGTGCCTATGGATGAAATACGCTTTGACGGGGTACGGGTCTTCGCTTTCGATGGCCTCGTATGCTTTGTTGATAAGGCCCGGTCCCGCGTCGATGTGCTTCAGCTTCCAGCCCGCGCCATCGGCGCGCTTTTCCTCGGGCTTGGGGAACAGGTCCGAGAACGCCTTCAGGCCCTTGCGGCCAAAGTCCTTGGGCTTGTTGACGATGGGCAGGCCGCCCTTGGCGCCAATGGATCCCAGCAGGGCGTTGATGAGGTAGATGCTGCGGCACACATAGAACGAATCCATGTACCGGGCCACCATCCAGCCGGGATGCCAGATGACAGCGGGCGCGGCCTTTTTCAGTTCCTTGACGAACTTTACAAGGTCGGTCGCTTTGATGCCCGTTTCTTCCTCCGCCCATTCCGGGGTATACGGCTCAACGAACTTTGCCAGTTCGTCCAAATCCTTAATGTGCCGTTCGGCGTAGTCCGTATCGTACCACTTGTTGGTGATAAGGCAGTTGATTACCGCGAGGTTGAACGCATAGTCCGTGCCCGGCCGGATCATAAAGAAATTGTTCGCCTTGCTGGCCGAGATGTTTGCGCGGATGTCAATAACGCTCAGCTTGCCGCCAGCCGCCAGGCTGTCCAGCGCGCCGTTGACTTCCTTCACGTTGATGGCTTCAAACAGGTTGCGCGTTTGCAAGACGATATGCTTCGTGTTCTTGAAGTCATACGCCACGCCCTTGCGCCCAAGGCCCATGACGGACTTTGCCGCGTGCAACACGTTGCGCGCGCACGATGCGTCGTGGTTACAGTAATTCGGCGAGCCCATCCCGCGCATGAACGCCTTGTGCAGGTCCGCAAACGGGCCACCACGGTCCGACCACAGCACACTGCGCGCGCCGTGCGTCTCAATGATGCCTTTCAATCTGTCGCAGATATAGTCCAGCGCTTCGTCCCACGTCGCCCTACGCCATTTGCCCTCGCCACGTTCGCCTTCGCGAATCATGGGGAACTGCGGGCGCTCGCTGTCTTCATACAGTGCGCGTCCCGCGCCGCCGCGCGGACACAGACCACCAGCCATGCCGGGGTCGTGCGGGTTGCCTTGGATGAAACCGAGGGAACCAGAGTCAACCTCGACCATAATCGGGCAGCGGACGCTGCACATGCCGCAAACGCTGTACACCTCTTTTGTGGGCATTGTGTGCTCTCCTGACGCGGTGATGGGACGGATGCCGTATCATGACGGCGGGCCGGACGTTGTGCCAGCGGACGCCCGGTCTGAGCCATCCGCGTGATAGTCGTTCTACCCTCTCAACTACATGGTCGCATCCGCGACGCGCAAGGGTTTGTGGCCTTATCGTGAAAAAGTTCACGAGAGGTGGCCGCAATCGTCCAATATCCCGGTGGGCTACAGAAAAACCACCCGCCAAGGATTCATGCGACTGGGATGCGACAGCAAGTATGACGTAAACCGACCGCTTAGGGCAAGGCTAGAGTGCATCTCGCCGAAACTCATAAGGTTTGTGGTGCCATGGGATAGGCCGGGTCGCAATGCGTGGGTCAAGAGGTTGCCTCCGGCGGTTTAAGGGGTGCGACCCCTTAAAAATCCCGAGGTTTTCGGTCTGGAAGCCAGCCCGAAAAAGGGGGTGGGTGGCCTTTTCCTCCACGTTGGGGGAGTTGGCCGTGTGTGTGGGCACCGTTGCTGGGGCCTGATAGAGGCCGCGTGTCCGGAACGCATCACTGGCGTATAAATGGGATCGTTAAGGGCCCACGGCCCTTGACCCTGCGGAGCAAAAAAGGCCGGGGCATTGCGCCGGTGGCACGTGTCCATTGGTTAGGCCGGGGGCGTTGCGCCCTGTGTGGCGGGCGCGCAAAAAGCCCCGCGTTTCGATCACCATGCGGTGAGGAAGCGCGGGGCTTTCATTGTGTGGCTCGTGGCGATTTAGTCGCAGAGGGCGGCCAGTTCTGGGCCGAGGTAGCCTCTTTCGTCTTCGCCGAGGATGCCGAGAGAGAGGCAGATGAGGGTCCAGAGGTGGACGGTCTTGTAGCCCCCGCTAAAGTGGTGGGCGAGGTCCTCAATCTGCGAGTGGCAGTTGTGGCAGGGGGTGATGCAGTAAGCGGCCCCTGTTGCCATGATCTGGTCGAACTTCTTCTTTCCGTAGGCGTGCCGCGCCTCGGTGTAGCCGGACTGGAGGAAGCCGCCTCCGCCACCGCAGCAATAGTTGTCTGCTTTATTCGGCCACATTTCGATGAGGTTCTCTTCACCGACCACGGATTTTACCACAAAGCGCAGGTCGTCTGCGAGGGGGTCGCCGAGGGTCTTTCGCACCATCTGACAGGGGTCCTGCAGGGTGAATTTGACTTTGGCGTCCTTGTTCCAGTCGGCGTTGACTGGGAGTTTTCCTTCGCGAATCCAGCGCGCGTACCACGGGATAATGCTGTTCAATTCGAAGTTGGCCTTAATGCCGAATTTTTTGAGTCCGGACCGGACTGCATAGAATTCGTGGCCTCACTCAGTGTTGAGCCAGACATTACAGCCCAGCTCATGAACAGCCTCCACTTTGGTTTGGACGTTTTCTGCCCATGCGGCGTCGTTTGCGGCGAACATGCAGTAGTTTTCTGCGGCCCATCCTTTATCGGAATAGGTCCAGTCCGCGCCGACCACGTCGAGAATTTTCCACAGGGGGATCATTTCTTCGGGCTCGGTAACGGGCTCGCGGGAGTTTTGGTTCACAAAAAAGTGCGCGCCCTTCTTATTGATGGGGGCCTTAAGTTCTGTATGGGCGGGCTGGGTCTCGTGGACTTCTTCCAGCACGTCCTCGACGACGAATCGGAAGTCTTCGGGCGAGGTGCCCATGGCGCTCATCGTGGGGGTGGAGAGGGCCATTTCGCAGGACTTGACGATGCCTTTGGGGCGTTTGTCGATGGGCCATGCGGCGCGGGCGTTGTAGACCAGCTGCGGGATGTCAATCTGCATGGGGCAGACGCTGACGCAACGCTGGCACATGGTGCACATCCAGACCCATGGCGTGGATGTGACTTCCTCGTCCAGACCAAGGGAGGCCATGCGCAGGAACTTGCGCGGGTCCATCCCTTCCAGCCCGGTGGCCGGACAGCCGGCGGAGCACTGCCCGCAGGTCAGGCACATGTTCAGATGCCCACCTTCGGGAAGGAGCTGCGCGACCTTGTCTTTGAAGGACTGATGTTTGTCGGATGTATTCATAGCGTTTGTCTCGGGTTTTGCTGCGTAGAGCGGTGGCGCAAAATCACTATAGACTCTTGGAACGGGATGCAAGGTTTTCCTTGTCGGGAGGTCCTTGTGGGTTCGGCGCGTCTGGAAAATTTTTTGGTGAATTTCGTGAAATTTTCAAAAGAAACGAAAGAGCGTGCAAGGGGGCGGCACTATTGGCAAGCGAACTGGAGTGTTCCTGTTGTGCGAATAGAGTGCAATAGCGGGGCAGGGGTAAGGAAAAAGTGACGCCTAGCTGACATGTGGACAGGCCGTCAGTGTAAAAAGACGCAAGCTTATATCAATAAGCCTGTGATTTGACATTGTAAAGGCCTTTTTCCATTTGTGAACGGATGATCGAAGTGGACGCTCTTGACACGGGGAATACAAATGTGATTTCGACATAATAACCCGGAAAAATCAGTAACTCGGGTTGTATCGGATGCGGAATGTTCTGATGCCGATTCCCATCGTGTTCCTTTGCATAGGTGCTTTAGCCACAAGGAGTAGCGGCCGATGGTCTTTACATGGTTGAATCTGGCGATCCTGTTGGCACTGCTGTTCGGATTTACGTTCGCAGCGGGGCCTATACTGGGTGCCTTGCTCCTCTCCCCCAAGTACCGGCGCGGCGCAATAGGCATGCCGTACGAGTGCGGTATGCAGCCCTACGGTTCTCCCAGTTGGGTGCGCTTTGGCATCAACTATTACGTCTACGCCCTTCTCTTTCTCGCCTTTGACGTGGACGTTCTCTACCTGTTCCCCGTTGCGGCGTATTACCCGTTTAGTTTCGGCTGGTGGCCGCTCATCAAGGTGACGATCTTCATCGTCGTTCTGGCGCTTGGCTGCGTCTACTTCTGGAAGAAAGGGGTGTTCGAATGGCCGCGGAAGATTTCGTTCTAAGGAAGGCGGAGACCGGCACAGAGCCGCCTCTGGTGAATCTGGAACTCACCAACAAGATTTTGGACGTCTGCCGCGCCATGTCGCTGTGGCCCATGACGTTCGGTCTGGCCTGCTGCGCCATTGAGATGATGTCCACCGGCATGGCGCGGTTCGACATTTCGCGCTTTGGCGCGGAGGTGTTCCGGCCCTCGCCGCGTCAGTCGGACCTGATGATTGTGGCGGGCACCGTCTCCAAAAAGATGGCCCCGGCCCTTGTCCGCCTGTACGAGCAGATGCCCGCGCCCAAGTACGTTATCGCCATGGGCAACTGCGCCATCAGTGGCGGGCCGTTCAAGTTCAAGGGGCAGTACGGCATCATTGAGGGCGTGGACCAGCTTATCCCTGTGGATGTGTACGTTCCGGGCTGTCCGCCGCGCCCCGAGGGGCTGCTGGAGGGCCTGTTCAAGTTGCAGGAAAAGATGACCGGTCGCCGCTGGTGGCCCGAGCCGCCGACAGGGGAGGAGTAGATGAGCATGCAGTGGCTTGAGGACAGGAGCACCGTCTGCAACGCCAGGTGCGACCCGGACGTCTGCGGGCAGAACGGGCGGCTTGTGCTGGAGCCGGTGCAGCTGCGCCGCGCGGCGCGCCGCATGCTGGCAGAGGGCTATTTTCTGGAAGATATCACCTGTCTGGATATGAAAGAGGGCATCGTCGTCCTCTATCATTTTGACCGGTACTCGGCGCACGGGCGCATCACGCTCAAGGTGGTGCTGCCGCACGACGCCGCGCAGGTGCCGTCCATTGCGGGCATCTATCAGGGCGCGGAGTGGCACGAGCGCGAGTGCATGGACTTCTACGCCGTGACCTTTACCGGCAATCCCAACCCCAGCCGCCTGCTTTTGCCCGACGACATGGACGAAAAGCCGCTCATGAAGCCGGAAAAGAAGCGCGTGAGCATGCTGGAGGTCTTTTGCATCACGGATTTGGTGCACTGCTCGACGGACCACCCTGTGGCCAAGGCCATGGAGGAGAAGTTCGCCGCCATGAAGGAAGAGCAGGCCAAGGCCGAGGCCGAAGCCGCGGCAGCGGCGGACGCAGAGGCCGCACCGGCGGAGGATGCCAAGAGCGAGTAGGGCTGGGACTGCGGCATGGGCCGGAGGCGAGAGCGGAGCACGTTGAACAAGGGATGACGCCATATGCTGAAAATGGATGAAAGGTTGCATGGTGACTCCTACTGCCGGCATTTCGAGCAGGGGCCGGACAGGGATACCATGATCATCAACATGGGGCCGCAGCACCCCTCGACCCACGGCGTTCTGCGCATCGTGTGCGAGCTGGACGGCGAGTATATCCGCCGCGCCGAGCCTGTGCTTGGCTACATCCACCGCATGCATGAAAAGATGGGCGAAACCAAGACGTGGTGGCAGTTCCTGCCCAATACAGGCCGTGCGGATTACCTGCACGCCATGGCTTGGGGCCACACGTATGTGCTGGCGGTGGAGCGGCTGGCAGGCATCGAGGTGCCGGAGCGCGCCGAGTACCTGCGCGTCATCGCCACCGAGCTCAACCGCATCGCCTCGCATCTGCTGTGGTGGGGCGCATATCTGCTGGACCTTGGCGCATTCACGCCCATCATGTACGCCTTTGCGGACCGCGAAATCATTCAGGATCTTCTGCAGGAGCCGACCGGCTCCCGCCTGACCTACTGTTACCACCGATTCGGCGGCGTCAAGGCCGACGTGAGCGACTCCTTCATCGAGGGCGTGCGCGACTTTGTGCGCTACGAGCGCGAGCGCTTCCCCATGTACAAGGACCTCGTCACGGACAACATCATCCTGCGCAAGCGCGTGGAGGGCATCGGCGTCATCGACGAAGACTGCTGCCGCCGCTACGGCGCGACAGGACCCGTGGCGCGTGGGTCGGGCCTTGACTACGACTGCCGCCGCGACGAGCTGTACTCCATCTATGACCGTTTTGACTTTTCCATCCCCGTGTACACGCAGGGCGACGCTCTGGCGCGGTACATGGTCCGCTTGGAGGAGATGGAGCAGAGCCTGCGCATCATCGAACAGGCGCTGGACCAACTCCCCAAGGCCGACGGCAAGCACATCGCCAAAAAGGCGCCCAAGCCCAGCTTTAAGGCTCCTGCAGGCGAATCCTACGCCGCCACCGAGGGCGGACGCGGCAAAATCGGCATCTACGTGGTCAGCGACGGCTCCAAAACGCCGTACCGCATCAGACTGCGCGCGCCGGGCTACAGTAACCTGAGCCTGTTTGCCGAGGTGGCGCAAGGCTCCCTGCTGGCGGACGCCGTGTCCATTCTGGGCAGCCTTGACCTTGTTATCCCGGAGATCGACCGATGAACACAGCCGAGATGATCTACGGAATTCCCCTGCCGCTTTTTCAGATCGTCGTGGGCCTTGTCCTGCTGGCGGCCTTCGTGGGCGTGAACGCCGTGCTCCTTGTGTGGATGGAGCGCAAGGTAGCCGGGCACTTCCAGCGGCGTCCGGGCCCCTTTGAAGTTGGCCCGCATGGTCTGCTCCAGACCGTGGCCGACGCCGTGAAGCTGATCGCCAAGCAGCTGTTCGTGCCCGAAGGGGCAGACCGGTGGCTGTTCTGGGCCGCGCCGTTTTTGGCCTTTCTGCCGGTGTTCGTGACGCTGCTCCCCATCCCATGGGGTGACATGCTGGTGGTGCAGAAGGCCAACCTCGGCATTTTGTTGATTCTGGCCTTTGCGGGCATTGGGGTGTTGTCCCTGTGTTTGGCGGGCTGGGCCTCCAACAACAAGTGGTCGCTCCTTGGCGCAGCGCGCGCCGTGGCGCAGAGCGTGGCGTACGAGATTCCCATGCTGCTGGCCATCCTGTCCGTTGTGCTGATGACGGGCACCCTGAATCTGTCCGAAGTGGTGGAGGCGCAGGGGAGCTGGCCATGGCAGTGGCTGGCGGCTTCTCAGCCTCTGGCCTTTGTCATCTACTTCACCTGCGCGGTGGCGGAGACCAACCGCGCCCCCTTTGACCTGCCGGAGGCCGAATCCGAGCTGACGGCGGGCTTCCACACCGAATACTCGGGTATGGGCTTTGGCCTGTTTTTCCTTGCTGAGTACGCCAACATGATTGTGGTGAGCGGCGTGGCCGCGGCCCTGTTCCTTGGCGGCTGGCGCGGGCCGGGTATGGACGGCGTGTGGTGGTTCCTCATCAAGGTCTACGCGCTCATCTTTGTGATGATGTGGTTCCGCTGGACGTACCCCCGCGTGCGGTTCGACCAGCTGTTGAATCTGGCGTGGAAGTGGCTGATACCGCTGGCCATCATCAACCTGCTTGTTACCGCCGTGTTGGTGAAGCTGTTCTCCATCAACTATTACGTCTAGCCGCAGCACCCGCCGCCCAAAGCGGGCGGCGACGACCGTAGCGAGGTGTCCGAACCGATGAACGCGTGCAAGTCCGTCAAGACGATGAGAGACACGGTAAAGGGCCTGTGGAGTCTGCTCGTGGGCTTGCGGGTGACGGGACAGAACTTTGTCCGTCCGCAGCTGACGGTGCACTACCCGCGCAAGACCGTCGACAATATCCATACCTATCACGGGCATATCGAACTGGTGGGCAAGCCCAAGGAGCCGGCAGTGCCCAAGTGCATCTGCTGCATGCTGTGCGTCACCAGCTGCCCCTCAGGCTGCATCTCCGTGATCAAGAAAAAGGAGCCAAAGCCCGCCGCCAAGGAAGGACCGGAAGCCCCCAAGGAGATGGTGGGCGAGGTGAAGGGCAAGACGGAGCCGCCCAAGAAGAAGCCTGTCAAGACGCCGTCCAAGTGGAAGCTGGACTACAACCTGTGCAGCCTGTGCGGTACCTGCGTGGAGGTCTGTCCGGTGAAGTCCATCCGCTTCTCCACGGACGTCTATCTGGCCGGGTACGAGCGAAACGACTTTGAATACGACCTTCTGGCCCGCCTGCGCGAGCAGGCCGGAGAGGGGGGCGCGGACGAGGAATAGGGGCGCGGTCCCAGGCGGTCGGCAATAATTCCAACCAACGCGCGCAGTCTGCGCGCATAGCAGAGGAAGGCCTGATACTCGATGGATACCCTGATCTTCGCCAAGATGCTCTTTGCCCTGTATACCGTGGTCATACTGCTGGGCGGCCTTATGGCCGTGCTCGCGCGTGACCTGGTTCGGGCCATGGTTGGGCTGGTGCTGACCATGTTCGGTGTGGCCGGGATGTATCTGGTCATGAATGCACCCTTCATCGCGCTGATGCAGCTGCTTATCTACGTTGGCGCGGTGGTTGTCCTTATCTTTTTCGCCATCATGCTGACCCGCGCACCTGCTGGCGCGGAGGAGCGCCAATCCCGCAGCGCGCGCCAGACTGTGCTGGCCCTGCTGGCCGGCATCGCTCCGGCGGTGATGCTGGCGCTCATCTGCATCAAGGTGCCGCAGGTGTCCATCGGCAGTCCGGCCGAGGTCGGCATCCAGCAGCTTGGGCGGGGGCTCATGCAGGACTACATCCTCGCGTTTGAACTTATTTCCGTTGTGCTGCTTGTGGCCATGGCCGGAGCCGTGGTGCTGGCATGGGAGAGGAGGAAGGCACGATGACACCGCTGGTCCTGTATCAACTTGTGGCGCTTGCCCTTTTGGGCATTGGCCTGTTTGGCATCATACACCGGCGGAGCTTGGTGGGCATGCTCATCAGTGTGGAACTGATGCTCAACGGTGCGGGGCTGTCCATTGTGGCGGCCGGACAGTTGACCCCGGCAAATGCGACGCTGGCCCAATTGTCCACCCTGCTCGTCATGGGCCTTGCCGCTGCCGAAGCGACACTTGTGCTGGCCATCATCCTGGTGGTGGTCAAGCGCTTCGGCGGCGAGGACAGCCAGGAAATCTCCGAACTGAAGGGGTAGTAGGCACATGCCAGAGTACATCGAGAGCTATCGCCTCCTGATTCCGCTTGTTGCGACGCTTGTCGCACCCTTCCTGATCTGGTTCATGCGCAGCGACCAGAACGCGCGCGAGGGCGTCAGCTTCGTGGCCGCGGCAGTGGCCTTCGCCGGCATGGCGAGCTTCATCCCCTCCGTTCTCAAGGGCACCATCTGGACCCTGACGCTCTTCACGCTGCTGGATGGCATTTATGTGAAGTTCTGCGTGGACGGGCTGACGCTCATCTTTGGGCTTGTCGCCACGTTCCTGTGGTTCTGGGTCACCAGCTACAACATCGGCTACATGCGCTCCCTCAATGAACACGCGCAGACGCGCTACTATTTCTGCTTCGCCATTGCCATCTTCGGTGCGGTGGGTGTGGCCATGAGCGCCAACGTCTTCACCCTGTATCTCTTCTACGAGATTATCTCGGTGTTCACGTATCCGCTGGTTGCGCACCATCAGGATGACGAGGCCTTTAACGGAGCGCGGAAGTACTTTGTGTACCTCATCGGTACGTCCAAGCTGTTCTTCCTGCCCGCCATGGTCATGACCTATGTGCTGTGCGGCACGCTGGACTTCCACCTTGGCGACGTGGTGCAGGGCATGTTCCCGGCGCAGGTGGTGGCGGAACATCCCATCGCCGTCACTGTGACTTACGTCCTCTACATCGCGGGCCTCGCCAAGGCCGCGCTGATGCCGTTTCACAACTGGTTGCCATCGGCCATGGTCGCCCCGACGCCTGTCTCGGCACTGCTGCACGCGGTGGCGGTTGTTAAGGCGGGCGTGTTCTCCGTGTCCCGCGTGGTGCTCTCCGGCTTTGGCGTGGACGTGATGGACAAGCTCTTCCTCGGGATACCAACGGCCTATCTGGCGGCCTTCACCATTGTGGCGGCCTCGCTTATTGCCCTGACCAAGGACGATATCAAGGCGAGGTTGGCATACTCGACGGTCAGTCAGTTGTCGTACATCGTCATTGGCGTGTGCATGCTGACGCCACTGGCGGTGCAGGGCGGGCTGGCGCACATTGCGCACCACGCGTTTTCCAAAATCACACTCTTTATGGGCGCTGGCGCCATCTACGTGGTGGCCCACACCAAGAAGATCAGCGACATGGGGGGATATGGCCGCAGAATGCCATGGACCTTCGGCGCGTTTGCCGTGGCCTCGCTGTCCATGATTGGCGTACCACCGGTCTGCGGGTTCGTCAGTAAGTGGTACATGATCAACGGCGCGGTGGACATTAACCGCATGGTGCTGCTGTGTGCGCTGCTGGCCTCCACACTGCTGAACGCGGGTTACTTCGCGCCCATCACGTTCCAAGCATTCTTTGGCAAGCCCAAGGACGCGCAGGCCGTGGCGGAATTGCACGAGGCGCCCATGGTCATGGTGGTGCCCCTGTGCCTGACCGCGGCGATGAGCGTGCTCCTTGGCCTGTATCCCCAGATATTCATGAACTTTATCACGGTCTTCGGAGGGTACTAGTCCATGCTCAAGGAAAGGATAGGCAACTGGCTGTCCTGGCAGCGGATGCGTGCGGGGGCGTGGAAGAAGGCGCTCTTTGTGACGCTGGGCATCCTTGTGGCCCTCAACTTCTTCATCCATCCGCATCATCCGCACTTCGGTCTGGACCGGTATCCCGGATTCTGGGCGGTGTTCGGCTGCGGATTTGCCGTGGTCATGACCGTGATTCTCAAGAAGGTCGTCTTCCCAATCTTAGGCAAGCCCGAGGACTACTATGACAGAGACGAGTAGCTTCCTGCATCCCACCATCTGGTTCTTTGGCGTGGCGGCGCTCATAGCCGTGTGGCCGCGCGGCGGGTGGAAGTGGATGCTCATTGCGGCACCGCTGTTGGCCATCGCCAGCGTCCTGAGCATGGAACCGGGCGTGTACATGCCCCTGCACTACCTGTGGAGCGATGAGCCCTTGGTGCTTGGCCGGGTGGACAAGCTGTCGGTCATCTTCGCGCATGTGTTTGCGGTGCAGGCGCTTATTGGGTTCATCTTCGCCCTGCACCTCAAGGAGAAATACCAGCACATCGCGGCGGCCATGTATGTGGGCGGCGCGTTTGGCTGTGTGTTTGCCGGGGACTACTTTACCCTGTTCATCTTCTGGGAAGTTATGTCCGTGGCGTCCACCTTCCTTGTGTGGCTGAATGACAATCCAGCCTCGACGCGGGCGGGCTTTCGGTACTTCTTGTTCCATACCCTTGGCGGGCTGTTCCTGCTTGGCGGGTTGCTCCTGCGGTACTGGGACCTTGGCACCTTCGCCTTTACGGCCATCGACCCGAGCACCGCGCAGTACTACGACTGGATTATCCTTCTCGGCTTCTGCGTCAACGCCGCTGTGGTGCCGCTGCACGCATGGCTGCCCGACGCCTACCCCGAAGGCACGGTGACCGGCTCCGTGTTCATGAGCGCCTACACTACCAAGACGGCGGTGTACGTCCTTGCGCGGGCCTTTGCCTCTTGGGAGATTCTGGCGGTGATGGGCGTGGTGATGGCGCTGTACGGTGTTTTCTACGCGACTATCGAGAACAACGCGCGGCGGATTTTGGCCTACCACATCGTCTCGCAGGTGGGGTACATGGTGGCGGGTATCGGCATCGGCACGGCCATGACGCTGAACGGCGCATGCGCCCACGCCTACGCCCATATCCTTTATAAGGGCCTGCTGTTCATGAGCGCGGGCACCATCCTGTACGCCACGGGTACGGCCAAGCTCACGGAGCTTGGCGGACTCGCCTCACGCATGCCGTTGGTGATGATCTGCTATGTGGTGGCGGGGCTGTCCATCTCGGGCATGCCCTTCTTCAACGGTTTTGTCTCCAAGACCATGACCATTGCTGGCGCGGCGGAAGCGCACCATACCTGGCTGGCGCTGGGGATGGAAATTGCCGCCGTGGGAACGTTCCTCTCCGTTGGCATCAAGCTGCCGTACTTCGCCTTTTGGGGCGGCAAGCCTGAGGACAAGACCAGAAAGCTGAATCCCATTCCCAAGAATATGTACATCGCCATGTTCCTGAGCAGCGCGCTGTGCTTCGTCATGGGCGTGTACCCGCAGATGCTCTATGATCTGCTGCCCTACGCGGTCACCGGCGCGCACCATGGCGTCCCGGAAGTGGTGCACAACCTCGTCTCCTTTGACGTCGGCTACGTGCCCTACACCCCGTGGCACCTGCTGCAGGCCTTTATGCTGCTTGGGTTCACCGGGCTTGGCTTCTACTACATGCGGAATATCATCAAGCCGCATCCGTCGCGGAACTTGGACTTTGACTGGGTGTACCGGCTGGCTGGCAAGCTGGCCATGTGGGTCATCTGCTGGCCGCTGGCCATCATCGACGGCGTGTGGACCAAGGTCTACCGCGTGGTGGGGCTGCGGGGACTGATGGCCTTTGCCGCCTCGGCGGGATGGTTCGACGTTAAGGCCATCGACGGCGTGGTGGACGGAACGGCCTACACGGTGCGCGGCGTTGGGCGCGGCGCAGCCAAGGGGCAGACCGGACGCCTTCAGGATTATCTGGCCTTTGCAATCTTGTTGGGACTCGGCATCTTCGCCGTGGTCTGGTTCTGGGCCTAGGCCCAAAGACACGGAGCGGACTCGTATGATCGAAGCAGGGTATCCGGTTCTGACGTATCTCATCTTCTTCCCGCTTGTTGCGGCGGTGCTGCTTGCGTTTTTCCGCACCGAGTGCATGGTCCGCTGGTTTACGCTGGTTGTTGGGCTGTGTGAGCTGCTGCTGGCGGCTCCGCTCTTCAATTTCAAGCTGGGCGTGGCGTCCATGCAGTTTGAGGAAGTGGTGCCGTGGGTGGAGCAGTGGAACCTGAACTACCATCTGGGCGTGGACGGCATCAGCCTGTTTATGGTGCTGTTGACCATCTTGCTGCTGCCGCTGTGCACCCTGTGCTCGTGGAAGTACATCTCCAGCCGCGTGAAGGAATTTCACGTCTGCCTGCTGCTGATGACGGCGGCGTGCGTGGGCGTGTTCGTGGCGCTGGACTTTGTGCTGTTCTACCTGTTCTGGGAAGCCATGCTGGTGCCGATGTACCTGCTTATCGCCGTGTGGGGTGGCCCGCGCAGGCGGTATGCGTCCATCAAGTTCTTTCTGTACACACTGGCCGGGTCCACGCTGCTTTTGGTGGCTATTGTCGCCTTCTACCATCAGACCGGGACCTTCTCCATTCCGGAGCTGATGCAGGGGCAGTACTCCTTTACCTTCCAGTTCTGGGCCTTTCTTGCCATGGCTTTGGCCTTTGCCATCAAGTGCCCCATGTTCCCGTTCCACACCTGGCTGCCTGCCGCGCACGTTGAGGCCCCGGCGGCCGGGTCTGTGTATCTGGCGTCCGTGCTGCTGAAGATGGGTACCTATGGGTTCCTGCGCTTCTGCCTGCCGCTGACACCTGCCGCCAGTGAATACTTTGCCCCGATGATGATTGCCATTTCTCTGGCAAGCATCCTGTACGGCGGATTTGCCGCCCTTGGGCAAAACGACATGAAGAAGCTTATCGCCTACTCCTCAGTGGGACATATGGGCTTTGTGACCCTTGGCATCTTCCTCTTCAATGTCCGGGGCGTGGAGGGCGCCCTGATGCAGATGCTGAACCACGGCATCACCACCGGCGCGCTGTTTATGCTCGTCGGTGCGGTGTACGAGCGTAGCCATAGCCGCGAGATCAAGGACAACCTTGGCCTTGGCAAGTTCCTGCCCATCTATATGGGCTTCTTTGGCCTGTTCACGCTGTCCAGCTTTGGCTTTCCGGGGACGAACAGTTTCGTTGGCGAAGCCTTGGTGCTGTTCGGCGCGTTTGAGGCCAACTACTGGGTGGGCGGCATCGCCATCCCCGGCGCGCTGGTGGCGGCGGCATACATGCTGCGCCTCGGCCTCAAGATGGCGTGGGGACGGCCCTCGTCCGTGCCTTCCGGCCACTTTTGGGACCTTGGCATCCGCGAGTGGGTGTACCTTGCGCCGCTGGCGGCACTGGTGCTGTACATCGGCCTTGCGCCCACGTTGTGCCTGAAGGTTGTGGACCCCTCCATTGAGAAGCTGCTTTCGGACTTCCGC
>NZ_JBUDSW010000033.1:0-19690 GCF_054921475.1 Desulfobaculum sp.
ACACGTGGTCCGGGTCAATGGCGAGGCAGTCGTTGTATGCGGCGCGTGCGTTGTCGTAGTGCGCCATTTTCTGGCAGGCAAAGGCGTGGTTGTAGCGGGCAAACAGGTTGCCGCTGTCGCGGTCGATAACGGTTTGAAAGTGCTGTTTGGCCTTGGAGAGCTGCCCCGTGCGCGCAAGGCAAATGCCAAGGGAGTTGCGCGCCACGGTGTTGCCCTCGTCCGCCAGCAGGGAGAGCTGGTATTCCTCTATGGCGTCGTAGATGCGCCCCTGCGCAAACAGCCGGTCCGCGCTGATGTTGAGGGCTACGGAATCCAGTACGCCAATGCGCGGCGCCGGGAGCATTTGCGCGTAGGCAAGGGCCTTGCGGGCGTTATCCAGCGCGTCCGCGCGGGAGAAGCCAAGGTGCGGAAAGGGCGCGATGCCAAAGGCGGGCGGCGTGGTCAAAACAGGCTCAAGGCGGCGCTGGACGGCGGCGCACAGGGCCGTGGCGTCATCCCCCGTGCATCCGGGCAGGAACCAAATCAGACTGCCAATGCTGAAGCGTCCACCCACGGCGCTGTCGCCAAACAGGTCCGAACAGATGGCGGAGACGTCGCGCAGGTGCATTTCCGTCTGCACGGGCGTGTCGTTTTCCCCGGCGTCCGGTAGGCGCACCAGCACCATGCTGAAGCTGTCGCAGGCGTCGCGCTCCTGCGCGAAGTGGTCCAAAAAGTCGCGGTAGAGCAGTAGTCCCGTGAGCAAGTCGCGCCGGGGGGCGTCGCCGCGCGCGCCAGAGGCCGGAGCCTCTTCGGACTGCTGGGCAAGGGACAGGCGGTCCCCCGGGGTAATGGTCCACGAGGTGTCGGCAAGGTAGAGCACATCCGCCGTGGATGACGTGGCGCGGACCTCCATGAGGACGATTTCGCCCTTGTACATGGGGGGCGTGTCCGGCCCGCCGCCGTGGTCGTCGGACCATACAAGGTAGCGCTGGCCTTCGGCCGCGCCAACAGTGCGCCCAAGGCTGACCGTGATGCGGTTCAGCGGCAGAATTTCCGTGACTGTGCCGCCTTCCTGCACGATTTGCCCAAAGCTGAACGCCGCGCCGTGGGTGGCGTAGCCTGCGGCGCGCGCGGCCTTGGCAAGGACGGCCCCGGCCTGCTCGCGCACGGACTGGCGCAGGGTGCGCGCAGGCATGTCCGTTGGGTAGTGGGTCAGGCCCACGGTGGCGTCCAGCGCCATTTCCATACCCAGCATAATGTCCGGGACGGCGACGGTTTGCAGGCCCGATGCAATGTGGTCCGCTAGTTCGCGGCAGTCCATGGGCGTGGCTCCGGGCCAGAAGACGCCAAGGGCGTCGCCGTCAAGGCGCGCGGCCACGGCTTGCTCCGGGAGCAGGTCGCGCAGGGCGGCTGCTGCGCTGCACAGGGCGCGGTCGCCAAAGGTGTACCCGTAGCGGTCTTGCCATTCGGGCATGCTGGGCAGGGCGCTGTGCACACGGCCACAGGAGGACGCCCCCTCGGTGCCGGGTGCGGCCAAGCAGTCGCCAGCCGGGGACATCAGGCCGTCCTGCGCTCCGGCAATGTCGCCGGACACCACGCGCAGAAAATGCGGGGCCGTGGCCAGCCCGGTGAGCGGGTCCGCCATTGCGGCCTTGTAGAGCAGCAGTTTTTCCATGCTCTTCCACGCCATGGCCGCAAGGTAGGTGGGCAGCGACGGGGTGGGGTCCACCTCCACGCCGCGCGCGGCAAACACGCCAAGCAGCTGCCCATGCAGGGCCAGCGGCAGGAGCGCCTTGCCTTCCTCCGGCAGGATGACGGCGCGCCCTTCGCGCAGGTCCGCCCACGTGCCGGCCCCGTCCACGGAGCGCGGGAAAAAGAGGCTGTACGAGGTAAACGACAGGTACGAGGCTATCTCCTCCCGCAGGATGTCCTCGAAGGAGATCAGGTCGCGCCGCGACAGGGTCAGGCCGGTATCGGGTAGCAAGGAGGTGTTTTCGCTCATAGAAGCGGTGCATACCCCGGCGCGGCGAGGAGTTCAAGACACATGCGCCTATGGCGCGCGCAGGCGGCGCTTCGGCACGGGCGCATTCCGCGGGTAGATGGGGTTGGCCGCGGTCCACCAGCCGTCGCGGGCCTCGCGCGTGACCTCCAGCCTGTGCACGAATTTGATGCTTTTGTAGGCCAGTTGATAGGGCGCAACAAGCCGTGCGGGCGCGCCGCGGTCATGCGGCAGGGGAGCGCCGCCAATGCGCAGGGCCAGCAGACAGTCCTGCGCGGGGTCCGTCAGGTCCGCAATGGACATGCACTCCACATAGGCCCGCAGACCATCCGGACCGCGCGGCGTGGCGCCAAGGGCGTGAAAGACCACATACCGCGCCGCCTTGTCAGCTTGGGCAAGGTCGAGCAGTGTTTTCAGGCGTACGCCGCCCCACATGATGTTCTGGACGGACCACCCCTCTACGCAGTGCATGTCCGAGGTCTGCTCCACCTGCGGCAGGGCGGTGAGGTCCGCATAGGCAAGGGCGGCTGGCGCCTGCACCAGCCCGTCAATGCGCAGTACATAGGGCGCGTCCGTACCGTCAGGAAATTCCAGCAAGCCCGTGCGCGCGGAAAAGGCGGGCAGGTCCTGCTCCACGGTGCGGGTGGGAAAGGCCCGGCGCATGGCCGCGCGTACCGGCGCGGGCAGGGCAATGCTCACCGGCAGCGTGAGCGCGCCAAGGAGCAGCGCGCGGCGCAGGGGCGAAAAGGGCAGATGCGGCATGGGGACCTCCTGGGCTGGACGTGACGGGGGCACCTCACTGTAGGATATGACGGTTGCTGGTGCAATGTTGTGTACCGAAACATGTCTGGGGGTGGACATTGTTTGGTATTTCGACAATGTTGTTCACCGTGGCAAAGCAGAAATTGCAAAGGAGAAGCGTATGGAACTCAGCGATAATCCAGTATTCAAGGCGCTTTTTGAGCGCCGCAGTGTAAGGAAATTCACCGATGCTCCTATAACGCGCGACGAGGCGCTTGCCATTTTGGAGGCCGGACGCTGGGCCCCCAGCGGGCTGAACAATCAGCCGTGGCGGTTTATGTGTCTGTGGCCGGACGATCCGCGCTTTGAAGCCCTAGCGGGGTGCACCAAATACGCCGCCGTTGTGCGCGCGTGCGGTTTGCTCGTGGGCGTTTTTCTCGATAAGGACGCCATGTATTCGCCGCTGAAGGACCACCAAACCGCCGGGGCCTGCATACAGAATATGCTGCTTGGCGTGCACGCCCTTGGCCTTGGCGGGGTGTGGCTTGGAGAAATTATTAATCAACCGCAGCAGGTGCTGGACGCCCTGAAGCTGGACGCGGAGCGGTATGAGGTCATGGCCTTTATTGCCGTCGGCCATCCCGCGCATCCGGGTGCCAGCTCGCGCGAGCCGCTTGAAAAGCTGCTTATTGAGGAGTTTTGATGCAGATTCGGACCTACGCCCTCGGCCCCCTGCAAACCAACGGCTATCTGCTCTCCAGCGGACGACAGGCCGTGTTTATCGATCCCGGGGGTGACCCTGCCAGCGTGTTGGACGTCATCCGGCAGGAGAACCTGACCCTGACGCATGTGCTCATCACGCATCTGCACTTTGACCATATTTACGGCGCGGCCAAGCTGGCGCGCGAGACTGGTGCCACCATCGCCGCCAACACCGAGGACGGCTTTCTGCTGGAGACTGAGGTCGGCGCCGGCGGCGCCATGGGCCTGCCCAAGGTGGAGCTGTTTGACTTTGACCCCATCGCTCCGGGCGCCGCGACCTTTGTTGGCGAAGAGTGCCAAATTGTGGCGACGCCGGGGCATACGCCCGGCAGCCTGACCTTTGTGTTCCCCGGCGAGGGCGCGGCCTTTGTGGGCGACCTGATTTTTGCGCGCTCCATTGGCCGCACGGATTTTCCCGGCGGCAGCACGCCGACGTTGGTGCGCTCCGTGGAGCAGGGCATCTTTACCCTGCCGGAGGACACCACGCTGTATCCGGGCCACGGTCCGGCCACCAGCGTTGGCGACGAAAAGGCGCACAACCCGTTCTTTCAGCCCGGCGCGCCCGGGATGGGATTTTAGCGACCCCGCCCCGCGGCCGGACGCCCTGCGCGTCCGGCCGCGCGTGCGGCGTGGAGCCTTTGGGACATGACTAGCGATAACGAAACGGTTTTTCTGGACCTGCGAGGCAAGTGCTGAGGCGTCGGGCTTGAGGTGGGGTGGTACCTTCGCCTGTCCCGCGCTTCGGTCATAGAAGTGCTTGTCCGCAAGGACGTGCTGGCGTCATTGGAAGACCAGCGCGCCACAAACGACAGCTGGCGGCTTGATGCCGCCGACGAGGGCGACCATGTTCGCGCACGGTTCGTCTATACACTGAGGGAGAAATCATGACGGTGCACAATGCGCAAAATGGCGGCACTCCGTTCGTCATGTCGTGCAGCCCGCGGCCGGGCGGCAACAGCGACAAGGCCGCGCTCCTCTTCGCCCAAGGCGCGGGAGACATCGCCGTAGACTTTTTGCGGCGCTACCGGGTGGAGCCGTGCGTCTCCTGCTATCGGTGCAAGCATGATCCGAAGCGGGCCTGCTACCTGACGGACATGGACCATAGCGGGCGTCTGTTTCAGGGTATGCTGACTGCGCCGTACCTGTTCCTGTCCTCGCCCATCTATTATTATCACGTTCCGGCCCAGCTCAAGGCGTGGATAGACCGCAGCCAATGTCATTACCTGCGCAAACTGGACGGCGACGAATGTATGCGCGCACTGCCGCGCCGCAAGGCCTATGTTTCCCTGCTGGCAGGACGTAAACACGGCGACAAGCTCTTTGAAGGCAGCCTGCTCACGCTGAAGTATTTTCTTGATGTCTTCAATTTTGAGATGCAGGAGCCGCTGCTGTTTAAAGGCATTGACGAATGCGGCGACCTGGAGGCCGATGTCTCCGGCTCAACCCAGCTTATTGAGCTTGGCCGCGCTGCCGCCGCCGAGCACGCCCCGGCCGTAACTTCCGCGGAGGAGCGGAGAGCCTAAGTGCTGCGGCGCCTTGTCCGGACGGTGTGCGGCGCACGTTGCGGTGCGTGCGGTGTGGCCCTCGCTCCGGGCGAGCGCGGGCTGTGCTCCGCTTGCGCGCGTGAGTTGGCCCCGCGGACCACGGGCTACTGTCCTGCCTGCGGCGCGCTGTATCCTGCCCCGTCCGGCGGCATCTATCTGTGCGGCGCATGCCGCCGGGAGCCGCGACCATGGGACAGCTTGTATTTTTCCGGAGTCTACGACGGCCTGCTGCGGCGGTTGGTGCTGGACTATAAGTTCACTGGCCGTATTGGCCGCGGGCGCTTGCTCCAGCGGCTGCTGCGCGAGGCCTGCCAGCGCGGTGGGTGGCCGGGCAGCGACCCTGCCGAGGCGCCCTCGTGGAGCGTGGTTCCCATCCCGCTGCATCCCGCCCGCCTGCGCGAGCGCGGCTTTAACCAGAGTTTGGAAGTGGCGCGCGGGCTTGCCGAGAGCGGGGCATGCGTGGATGCCCACGCCCTTGAACGCCATGCCGCCACCCGCCCACAGGTGGGGCTGAGCGCCGCGGTCCGGCGCGAGAATGTACGCGGCGCGTTTGGTGCGGATGCGGGCCGCGTTGCCGGGCGCAATATTTTGCTCGTGGATGATATTCTGACGACGGGCGGCACGCTGGAGGCCGCAACGCGCGCCCTTGAGCGCGCCGGGGCGGCGCGGGTGGATGTGGCCGTGCTGGCCAGAACGCCGGAGGCGTGAAAATGCTGGTCGGCGTGGGCAGAGTCCGCTACCATGGCCGAAGATGAACGGAGCGCGCCCGGTCTAAAACAGCCGGGATGCGGCTCTATCGGCGGCTTGGCCGTACGAGGAACCATCAACCCGCAGTGTCGTCTATCCATGAGTAAACAGGATACCACCCCCTGCACCGCGCCGGAACAACAGCATCTGTGCCGGCTTTTGTCCAAGGCGGGAGTCCCCTCGGAGCCGAGGTGGTACTCGCTTATCCTCTATATGCGGAGCCTTGAGTACAACGATACGTTGTCCGACGGACAAAAGGCCGCCATCCACGAGCTGTTTCTTGACCTCATCCGCCGCCGCGACTTCAGCGACGAGCGCTATGACGAAGTGGCGAGGCGGCAGGAAGAAATCCTGACCACGGACTACCGCGAGCGCCTCAAGGCCGCCTTGGAGGAATCCTCGGCGCTGCTGGAGGAGTTCGGGCAGCTGTTTTCCCGCCGCACGGGCGAGGTGCAAAACCTCGGCGAGGAAACGGTGCAGACCGTGCAAAGCGGCATGCCTACGGAAAAGATGGTGGAGTCGCTGCGCCGTTCGTTTAAGCAGTTGGTGGACGCCATGGGGCAGGACGCAATAGACCTGCACCGTGCGGCCAACACCGACGCCCTGACCGGGCTGGCCAACCGCAGGCGTTTTGATGATGAACTGCAGCGCCAGTGCGGCGAGGAGCGTGACGGGCCGCTGAGTCTGCTCATGCTGGATATTGATCTGTTTAAGCGCATTAACGACGCCTATGGCCATCAGATTGGCGATCAGGCGCTGAAGCTTGTGGCGCACCTTATTACCCAAGGGGTGAAAGGGCGCGCGGACGGCAAATGCCTGCCAGCGCGGTATGGCGGCGAAGAATTTGTGGTGATTGCGCCCGGCATGACGCTGGAGCAAGCCATTGACATGGCAGAGCATATCCGTGCCAGCATTGAGAAGTACCGCTTTGAGATCAAAAGCGTGGACGGCGATGTTTTGGAGCGGAATGTTGCGTTGACCATATCTATTGGTGTTGCGCAGTTTGATGAAAAATGGGAAGACAGCCACGCCGAGCGGTTAGTGCAAGGGGCGGACGCCGCTCTTTATGATGCAAAGAGGAGCGGACGGAACCGCGTGTCCGCTTATGAGGCAAATTAAAAAACTCAAGCGTGAGGGGTTGACTTTTTCTGCATTTGTCGGATATCTACCCCTCTCTCTTTCTTTGGAGGTAATAGGTCATGTATGCAATAGTTGAGTCCGGCGGCAAGCAGTTCCGTGTTGAGGAAGGCCGCACGATTGACATTCAGAAGATTCAGGCAGAGGCCGGTTCCGAGCTGGTTCTGGACAAGGTTCTGCTGGTGGATAAGTCTGGCGAAGTGACCGTGGGCGAGCCCTACGTCGAAAACGCCAAGGTTTCTTGCGAAGTGGTCGAGCACGGCCGCGAAAAGAAGATTATCGTCTTCCACAAGCGCCGCCGCCAGGATTCCCAGAAGAAGCAGGGCCACAGGCAGGACTTCACCACTATCAAGATCAAGGCCATCGAGGCCTAAGGTCAGTAAAGGAGTACTGAAATGGCTCATAAAAAAGCGGGCGGTAGCTCGAGAAACGGTCGCGATTCTATCGGTCAGAGACGAGGCGTTAAGCGCTTCGGTGGCCAGCAGGTCCTCGCGGGCAACATCCTCGTTCGTCAGCTGGGCACCAAGTACCACGCTGGCGAGAACGTTGGTGTTGGCAGGGATTACACCCTGTTCGCCCTCACCGACGGCGAAGTCAAATTTGAAAAGTTCACGCGCCGGAAGAAAGTTAAGACCCGGGTTTGCGTGGTTCCCTCTGAGGCATAGTCTCAGCGGTCGAGCACTTTCCGGGGCGGATGGCGCAGCTTTGCGCTATCCGCCCGTTTTTTATGCGCGAGTATCTCGCGCGGGGAGTTACCTATGCGCTTCGTAGATGAAGCACGGATTACAGTGCGTTCCGGCAAGGGCGGGCATGGCTGCGTGTCGTTTCGGCGCGAGGCCCATGTGCCCAAAGGCGGACCCGATGGCGGCGACGGCGGCAAAGGCGGCGACGTCATCTTCCGTGCGTCCGATAAGCTGCTGACGTTGTACGACTTTCGCCTGAAGCGCCTGTACGAGGCCAAAAACGGCCAGCCCGGCATGGGCAAGCAGCGCTTTGGCAGAAACGCCGAAGACCTCGTCATTGATGTCCCCGTTGGCACCTTGCTCTATGAGATTGACGAGGAAGGCACCGAAAGCCTCCTCGCCGACCTGACGGACCCGGACATGCAGGTTGTGGTCTGCAAAGGCGGACGCGGCGGCTTTGGCAACGAGCGCTTCAAGTCCTCCACCATGCGCACGCCGCGCTTTGCCCAGCCCGGCGGCGAAAATGAGGAAAGGACCCTGCGCCTTGAGCTGAAAATCCTCGCCGATGCGGGGCTTTTGGGCCTGCCCAACGCGGGCAAGTCCACCTTCATCTCCACCATTTCTGCGGCGCGTCCCAAGATTGCTCCCTATCCCTTCACCACCCTGACCCCGAACCTTGGCGTGCTTATCAATGAAGTGGGCGACCACTTTGTCGTGGCCGACATTCCGGGGCTTATCGAGGGCGCGCACGAAGGGCAGGGCCTTGGGCACACTTTCCTTAAGCATGTGGAGCGCACGCGCTTCCTCGTCCACATCCTCAGCGCCGAGGACCTTGACGTGGAATCCCCGTGGGAAGGCTTCGACATGCTTAATGACGAGCTGGCCCGCTATAATGATGAGTTGGCACACCGGCACCAGCTGGCGGTCATCAACAAGATTGACCTGCTTAGCGAGGACGACCTTGCCGCGCTTCGCCAGCGCGCCGAGGATGACGGCCGGAAGGTCTTTTTCATCTCCGCCCTCAATGGCGACGGAGTGGAAGAGCTTGTGAATGAAATGTGGCGGTTGTACCATACGGACACGGAGAGCTGAGCGGTTTGGACCGGATGGAAGGTTACACACGACCCGGAAGGCCTGAAATGGACTGGAAAGAGCAGAGACAACACGTCATCAAGGACGCCAAGCGTGTGGTCATCAAGGTCGGCAGCGCCGTCCTGACCGGACCGGACGGTCTGGATATGCGCGTTGTGAACCGGCTGGCGGACCAGATGGCCGCCATGCACGACAGGGGACTGGACGTTGTTCTTATCTCCTCCGGCGCAGTTGCCGCCGGACGCCGCGTTCTGGACACCGCCATCACGGGCGTTCCCGAGCGGCAGGCCGCTTCGGCCATTGGCCAGAGCCGCCTTATGCATGCCTATGACGAAGCCTTTGCGCGCTATGGCAAGGTCTCCGCGCAGATTCTGCTGACGCGTGACGACCTGCGCAACCGCGGCCGTTTCCTGAATGCATGGAATACCTTCCACAAGCTCCTTGACTGGAAGGCCATCCCCATCGTCAACGAAAACGACACCATTGCCGACGCCGTCAAGGAACTGAAATTCGGTGACAATGACGCGCTGGCGAGCCTTGTGGTCAACCTTGTCCACGCGGACCTGCTCATCAATATGACGTCCGCCTCCGGCGTGTACGACTCCAACCCGGATCAGAATCCGGATGCCGAGTGCCTGCAGTGCATTGAGGATATCTCGTGCATGGACATCGACTCCACCTGTGACGGCAAAACCTCCGCAGGGACCGGCGGCATGTATTCCAAGCTGCTTGCCGCGCGCCGCGTGGCCCAGCTGGGCGTGCCCACCCTCATTGTTTCCGGCGCGGAGCGCTACGTGTTGGAGCGCGTGTTCTCGGGCGAGAACATCGGCACATGGGTGGTGCCGGAGCACGAAACCATCTCGCGCAGAAAGTTTTGGCTGGCCTACAACAAGGTCCCGGACGGCAGCGTCAAGGTGGACGCCGGAGCGGCCAAGGCGCTGGTATGGCACGGCAAAAGCCTGCTTCCCGCCGGAATCGTGGCCGTTGAGGGCTCCTTTGGTCATGGCGCGCTGGTGCGTGTGCTGGATGGATCCGGCGACGTTATCGGCGTTGGTCTCTCCAACTATTCCGACGAGGACCTGCGGGAAATCATGGGCCGCCGCAGTAGCGAAATCGAAGAGGTGCTCGGCGCGTGCCCGTACCCCGAGGCCATCCACCGCGACAATATGCTGCTGGACGCCGCCATTTGATGTGGCGCATCAGCGAGGCATTTTTCATCCCCCGTTCCCTGTGAGCGGGGGATTTTTTTATGCGGCGGGGGTCTGGAGCGGGGACGGCGGCGGTGGGGTGGGACTCTGCGCCATGCCCCGCAGGGGACGCAGGGTGCGTCGTCAGGGGCAGGTGCGCGCAGAAGCGCTCGCCGCAAAGCAGCGCGAAAACCGCGCGGGGAATGCGCCCGGCTTGGGCAGAACTCAGAGGGCTTCGGCGTTCTTGGCTACGGTCGTCAGGCGCGTTTGCGCCCAGACCAGCCATTTGGCCGCAGCGCTTGGGGCGTAGTTGACGGACAGTGGATTCATGAAGCCGTGCCCATGGGGCGTGGTGTGGCAGTGCACGTTCGGCGCGCGGTTGAGTACGCAAATGACATCGTCCACGCAGTAGTGCGGCTCGTGCGCGGGGAAGATGGCGTCCGTTGGCGCTTGCGGGGGCGTGTCCATCATGGTCCGGATGGCCGAACCGTAAAAACATAGAACCGCGAGGAGGGGGACCGGAGATGCCTCCCGCGCGGCGGCCCATACCGCCCCGGCTCCGGCGCTGAATCCAACCAGCGCCACCGGCCCCGGCATCGACGCCAGCGTCTCCCGGACGCGGCGGGTGTAGACCTCCAGCCCGCCAGCTTCAACGTAGCGCGCGTAGGCTTCCCCTTCACTGACGAAGCCTTGGTCCGCTCCATCGTACGGGTCCACCACCGTTACCGAAGTGGCAACGCGCCGAAACGTGTCGGCCATCATATCCACATGTGGGGTTCGTCCCCAGATTTCCGTTGCAAGAAGTATCTGCATTGGCGTCCACCTTCTGCTTGCGGTCGTTGCTTCGCCCCTAGCCATTCCTTAAATTGCGCCGTTTGTCACCTGTTTCGTCTGGAACGTGCGGGCCGCACCGCTGCAGTGTGTTCCTGCCAGAACGCATCGGCCCCTGCGCGCGGGGGAAAAGCGGGCGATGCACCGCCGAATCGGGCATCGTATATTGCGTAAAGGCTTTTGCAAGGGTAGAAAGGACAGTGGAGTGGTGCAGAGTAGGGCCGTGAAGACCGTCTATGGGAGGCTGGTATGGCGAAGACCGATATTCTGCTGGAAACCGGAACCAACGAGTTGGAAATACTGGAGCTGTTCATTAACGAGCAGGTCCCCGGGGGCGGACGTCCGGCGCCGAGCTTTTTTGGCGTCAACGTCGCCAAGGTGATGCAGGTCATCGAAAGTCCGGACCTTGATCCACCGGAATCGGCATCCAACCCGTGCTATATGGGAACCATTTCCCTGCGCAAGCACATCGTCCCGGTGCTGGACCTTGCGGTGTGGCTTGGCATTGAGCGCGACCCCCACGAGTACGAGGTGGTCATGGTGACGGAATTTTCCAAGGCCGTGACCGGATTCCTTGTCTCTGGCGTGACGGAAATCCACCGCGTGGGCTGGCGCGATGTGGCCCCGCCGCACAAGTACGTCAACCGCATGGGCACATCCAGCATCATCGGCATGGTGCGGCGCGAGGACAGGTTCATCCAGCTGCTGGACCTGGAGCAGATTATTTCCGCCCTTGAGCCAAAAAGCATGAAGGACGATGAAGCGCCAAGCGTTATTGCCTCCAAGCGCTACCGCGCTGTGGTGGCGGACGACTCCCCAACCATCCGCCTGATGCTGCGCAAGAATTTGGAAGCCGCCAACTTTGACCTGCAAATCGTCAACAACGGGCAGGAGGCGCTGGACCTTGTGGAGAGCATCTCCGAGCGCGCCAAGGGCGAAGGCCGCCCCATCGGCGACTTTTTGGACATTGTCATCGCGGACATTGAAATGCCGCTCATGGATGGCTTTACGTTGACGAAAAACATCAAGGACAACGAGATGTCCAAGGATATCCCGGTGATTTTGTATTCATCGCTCATTACGCAGGAACTGCGGCACAAGGGTGAATCCGTGGGCGCGGCGGAGCAGATTTCCAAGCCGGACATGGATTCCATGGCGGAGCGAGCCATTGCCATACTTGAAGGCCAGCCAGCTGGGGGCGAGTAGTCCATGATGGATTTTTCGCAGGATAAGGAAGTGCTCGACGCGTTCATTGAAGAATCGCGCGAGCGGCTCTCGGAACTTGAGACGGGCGTGTTGGAGCTGGAGGAGCACACCGCTGCGGATGAAGGTGAACTGCTCAACAGCGTGTTCCGGGCCGCTCACTCCGTCAAGGCGGGAGCCGGACTGCTCAAGCTGCACAGCATTGAGCGGGTCTCGCACTGGTTGGAGAATCTGCTGGGGCGCGTGCGCACGGGTGAGATTCAGGCCGACAGCGACCTTGTCACCGCGCTTTTGGAAGGCGTGGACGCCCTGCGTGAGCTCATTGACGACGTGCCCGATTGCGCGGACCGGGACGTGACGGAGCAGCTTGCGGACCTGCGCAGCGCCCTTGACTTTGCCCGCGTCCGCCAGCGGGATTAAGCGTCCGCTATCCAGTCCTCAAGGTGGGGCGGGGTGCCACAGCTTCCAGCCAGCGGGGGCAGGGCGCAGGCCGCCGTCACTTCTACGCCGCCTTGAATAATGGACATGGGACGGTCCGACGACCCCACAATGACCACAAGGTCATCATGCCCCGCCGTGAAACGCAGCGCGGAATTGTACCGCGCCCCGCGCGAGCGGTCCTCGGCGACAACACGTTCGCCATCCAACAGACAGCCAAAACCGTGCAGGGTGCCGTCCGCGCAGATGTGCAGGGCGCCGTCCACCTTGGCCAGTGCCTTGGCCACATGCAGCATATGCGGGTTATGCAGACTGATGGGGTTCTCCAAATGCTGGCCTGCGATGGGAATGTGCGGGCAGGAGAAATCAAGCACCAGCGTGCAGCCGTGCTTGCGCTCCTGCGTGCTGTGGACAATGTCCGACACAATGGTGAACAGCGCATGGCGCTGGGTGGCGTCGAGACGGCTTTCCAGCAGCAGTTCCTCCAGCTGCACAAGGTTCGCCCGGCGCGTGGTGGAATGAAACGCGCCGTCAAAGAAGCTGCACACCTTTTCCTCTCCCAGCCGCACAAAGCCATAATTGCCGCGAAATTCCGCCAGAACACATGCGCCGGGATAGGGCGGCATGCCAATGCCCACAATGCTCGCGCCATCGGATACAAGGGCGTAGGGCGAATCCTCAACCGAGAGCAGCAGCTTGCGCACATGCTTGTGGTTTTGCAGTACCGGGCGCTCATCGCGCGTGAATTTGGCCAGATAGGTCACGCTGTCGATGTCCCCCGGCTCCACAAAGCACAGCCGCCCGCGCGCCCATGCGCCTTCCTCCAGCGTTTTGGAGATGCCCAGGATGGCGTCCAGTGTGGGATAGATGCGCAGTTTTGTATCCATGCCCATGGCCTCGGCGCGCTGGTCCACAAGGAAATTGCGCACGGCGTGGGTGGCCCAGCCCTGAAGCACGGCCCCCGCAAGGTCCAGATGCAGGACGTTGTCCGAGGCAAACGCCTGCGACAGCATCCACGACGCATGCTCCAGCCAGCGTTCCGTCGGCCCCGTGGAGCACAGGTCCGGGTGGTGCTCCGTAAACCACGTCTGGTGAAAGATAGCCCGCGAGCGCGCGCCGACGTTGATGAGGCCGGACATGGGTAAGGGGTCGCACAAAATTTGTTCAAAGGGCGGGATGGAGGCGACCTTGCCGGGGCATTGCCGCCATGTGGCGTCCTTGAAAAAAACTTTTTCCAGCATGGGTTCATGCCCGCGCAAGAGGTTTTGCGGGTCGTGAATACGCGGGGCGCTGTGCGGCGTTTCCGCGTAGATAAGCGCGGCGCGGCTGGATTGGGAAAAGTGCGACAGGCCGTCCCGGAGGCCGTCGTGAATGTGATAGATGCACAGGTTGCGGTAGGCGTCGTCGAGCATCGGTTCTCCGTTTTGTGTTGCAGGCTGACCAATGATTGCCACAAAACGAAAGGAATTCAAGCCCGGCGGCGTTTTTCCTGTATGGCATGATGGGGGCGGGGCGTGCTCCACACCGCCAATGGCGCTAGGATGGCGCGTTTTTTCCTGCGCGGACAAACTCCAGACATACGGAATTGATGCAGTAGCGCATGCCCGTTGGCGGTGGTCCATCCGGGAACACATGCCCAAGGTGGGCGTCGCAGCGGGCGCAGATGACTTCCGTGCGTATCATGCCATGGGAGGTGTCGCGTTTTTCTTCAACGGCGTGCGGCGCGGCAGGGGCCATAAAGCTGGGCCAGCCCGTTCCGGAGTCGAATTTGTCTGCGGAGCGGAACAGCGTGTTGCCGCAGCACACGCAGGTGTACTCCCCCTCACCCTTAAAGGACGCGAATTCACCGGAAAATGCCGCCTCTGTTCCGCGCTTGCGGCAGATGTTGAATTGCTCGGGCGTGAGCTGGGCGCGCCATTCTTCGTCGGTTTTGCGAATTTTGTCCGTCACGTTCGGCCTCCTGCGCTTGAGGAAAGGGCGCGCCGCTACCTCTTGGGGGGGCGGCGCGGTTTTTGGCTTTCGTGAATGTATCAGGCCTTGAGGTCTTTCAAAAGCAGGGAAACGGCAACCGTGCCGTTCTTTGTCTCCTGCGCGCCCACTTCGTGGAAGCCGTAGCGGTGGTGGAAGGCGAGGGAGTCGCCATTGCGGGGGCGGGTGTTCACCTCGCAGGTGACGGCGGGGCAGTCCAGCTGCTGCGCCACGGTGGAGACGGCGTCGTACAGCGCGGTGCCAACACCCATGCGCTTGGCGCGCGGCGCGACCACAATGCGGTCCACATAGACAAAGGACGGATAGTGCGCGCAAAACCACCGAAAGTTTTCACTGGCGTAGGTGATGTCTGGCGTATGGCCAATCATAAAGCCGAGGATGTCGTCCTGAGCTGAGGTGCAGGCCACCTGAAAGAAAGCGGCTTCGCGGATGGACCAGGCCATGAAGTCTTGGTCCACGCTGTTTACGGCGGGGACTGCGGCTTCATTGAGGGCGAGAATGGCGGGGATGTCTTCTGGCCGTGCGGGGCGGAGTTGTGTCTGCATGCGGATATGGTGGTTGAGGTGAAGGGGCGCTACGCGCCATGCGTGGCAAGAAAGGCCGCGCAGCGCGCCTCGGACCAAAAGGTGCCGTCGGAGTCAAGCTGGATGAACCCGACATGGCCTCCGGCGCGGGGCGTTTCCAGATACAGGTTGGGATTGTCGCGGGCCTCGCGCTCGGGGAAGCTGTCTTCACCAAGGAAGGGGTCGTCCTGCGCGTTGATCATCAGCGTGGGTACGGCAATGTTTGGCAGGACGGGGCGCGAGCTGGCGCGGGTCCAGTAGTCCTCGGCGCTGGCAAAGCCGAACAGCGGCGCGGTGAAGCGCTCGTCAAAATGGCGGAACGTGGTCACGCGGCTCAGGTCGGAAATATCGAAAACATCCGGAAAGCGTTCATGCTTCTGGCGGATTTTGTCCCGCAGGCTGCGCAGCAGGTATTCCGTATAAAAGCGCCCGGAGTGGCGGGTCTCCAGGGCGTGGACGGAGTCCACAAGGTCGCACGGGGCGGAGACGGCAACAGCGGCGCTGATTTCCCCCGGCACGCGGGAGGGCGCTTCTCCCAGATATTTCAGGGTCTGGTTGCCGCCCATGCTAAAGCCCACAAGGGCAATGGAGCTGTAGCGGTCAAAGGACAGCGCGTGGGTGACCGTGGTGTGCAGGTCGTCGGTTTCGCCGCTGTGGTAAAAGCGCGGCGTGGCGTTCATTTCACCGCCGCAGCCACGGCAGTTGCGCGCCAGCACGTCCCAGCCCGCGGCGTTCAGGGCGCGGGCCATGCCGCAGACGTACTTGCGGCGGGAGTGGCCTTCCAGCCCGTGGGTGATGATGGCAAGGCGGCTGGTGGTGGCGGTGCGCTCCGTGAAGCTCCAGTCCAGCAGCAAAAAGTCGCCGTCCGGGGTGGGGATGCGCTCGCGGACATAGTCCACCTTCGGCGTGGGGCGCATCAGGGACGGGGCAACGCTCTGCACATGCGCATTGGCCAAGAGCGTTGGCGGTGCATAGTCGGGTATGGGCAATACTGGCATTGTTTCGGCTCCTTGAAGTCAGGCAGGGTAGCCATGTCGGCCTGCGTGGGCAAGTGATGAATCGTTCCCACTGCGCCAGCGCGCCGCCATGTCCCCTCGAATGACGATTGCCCTGCGGGGCGAGGTTTCGTACTATGCCCGGGCATCCTACTTCCAGGAAGTTCAATCAACTCTGATACATGCCCTAGGGGCGGAGGACTGCATCATGCAACTGACCACTGTGCGTATCGACAAGCCCGAAGAGATGAACTTCATCCTCGGACAGTCCCATTTCATTAAGACGGTGGAAGACATCCATGAGGCTGTGGTCTCCACGGTACCCTTTGCCAAGTTCGGCCTCGCCTTTTGCGAGGCGTCCGACAAGCGCCTTATCCGTTTGACCGGAACCGACGAAGAATGCGTGGAACTGGCGCGAAAGAACGCCAAGGCCCTGTCCTGCGGCCATGCCTTCATCCTGTTCATGAAGGATCTGTTCCCCATCAACATCGTCAATACCATCCAGAACGTGCCCGAAGTGGTGCGCCTGTTCTGCGCGACGGCCAACCCCACTGAGGTTATCGTGGCCGAAACCGAGCAGGGGCGCGGCATTATGGGCGTTATCGACGGCTATGCCTCCGCTGGCGTGGAGCGCGAAGACGACGTGGCCGCGCGTAAGCAGTTCCTGCGGACCATCGGCTACAAGGCCTAACGCGGCGCCACCCGCGCGGGAGCGCGGAGCGGATCAGCCCCGGCAGGCCGCCCACGTCTTCAGCCCTGCCTGTGGGCAGGCAATGCCCACCACCGCCATACAGAAAAACGCGGCGCATCCCCTGAGGGACGCGCCGCGTTTGTGTGTCTGCCGCGTTCGCAACTTACTTGGCGGGCAAAAGCTCCGTATACAGCGTTACCGCCACCATATTGTCCACCAGTCCCATCTTGTGGAAGGTGCCGGAGCCGACGCCGTAGGCAAGGCGGTCGAGGTCAAAGCGCCCCTGAAAGCCCAGCACGGGCTTGCCCCCAAAGTCGGGCGCCGGGTGCGGCTTTTGCCCCAGCACCGTAAACGGCAGCGTGATGTCCTTGCTGGTTTCCTTCAGGGTGAAGGTGCCGCGCGCTTCAAACCAACCATCGCCGCGGGCGACGATGTCGTCGCTGACAAAGCTCATGCGCGGGTACTTGGCGGTGTCGAAAAAGTCCGCCGTCTTCAGGTGCGCGTCGCGCTTGGCAATGCCGGTGTTGATGGAATCAATGCCAATGGAGATGTCGATGACGCCTGCTTCGGGGTGCTTGGGGTCAAAAGAGATGGTCCCCGTAATGTCATTAAAGAACCCCGTCACCTTCCCCACAATGTGCGTAATGGTGAAAACGGCCTGCGAATGGTCTGTATCCACGCTCCAGTCCCGGGCCAGGGCGGGGCTGGCGAACAGAACGCACAGGGCGATGGTCAGGCAGGCGATACCGCGCCGAATATGAGGCATGGTGCTTCTCCTTGTGGAATGCGGTTGATGGACCTTGCGCCAGTATAGCGTAAACCCTGCCCCGTGGACCAGCCCAATCGGGAGCGGGGGCAATGCGCTGGTTGTTGTTTCATGGGGGGCTTTTGGCTATGTCTTACGTCCCCATGATGGAATTTTCAGCAAGGAGACCACAGCCCATGACCACGGAGTACGCATTCACACTCCTCGAAACCCACGCCACTGTTGGCTTTTGCGCCTGCCTGCCTCAGGAGGACATGACGCTGGACGCCATGCTTGCGCACCTGCGCGCCGCGCCTATGGACGATGCCATGCGCCGCGCCGCCCTGCGTCATGTTGCGGCCTGTGATGAAGCCGAAATGGCGGACCTTCTGGAGCGAAGCAGCGCCGATCCCGTGGTGACGGGGCTTCTCCGCGAAGCCGTGCAGGGCAAACCGGATGTTGCCCAGCGCCTTGGGCTGTCCGGTCCCGCAACGCTTGCGGAGCAGGCGGCATCTCCTTTGGTGGACCTGCGCGCCGCCCGTGGTCCGGAGGCCGACGTGCACCGGAAGTGGGCCATGGCGTTTCAGGCGAATATTGCGGACCACGCGCCGTTGGAGGACATCCGCCAGCAGGGGCTGGACCTGCCGTATCCCGCAGAAGCTGTGAAGACTGCCGGGGACGACTTTGTCCATGTGGCGGATGTGCGCGAGGCGCTCGCCCTGTGCCCCGCCAAGGAGCGCTATCCCTCGGCGGCGGAGACCGCGCGCCGCGCCGAAGCCGCGCTGGAACGTGCTGGTGTGTCCCTTGGCGCGCAGGCGCGGCATATGGATTCCCTGTCCCCCGTTGGGCTAGTGCGGGGGTGGGAAACGTCAATCAGCGTCCGTAATGGCGCGTTGGACTACACCGTGTCCGGCCAGCACATGTCCTATGGACGGGGCGTAGCCTTTGACGCCGCACAGGCCGCTCTGCTGATGGAGATTGTGGAGCGCTATTCCAGCTGGGTGAGCGTGGATGGCCTCGCGCTTCCGGACTGCGCCTCGGGCCGGGAGCTGGTCCGCGCGCGCCGCTCGGAACTTCTGGAACAGGGCCGCGCCGCGCTGGACCCGAACGACCTTCCCCTTGATGCCTCTTATAGTAATGAGCCGCTGCACTGGCTCCCGTGTGAGAACGCGGGTGGGGCTACGGTACATGTTCCGGCGCAGTTCATCGCGCTGTTTGCCAACCTTGACGAGCAGGGGTTCTACGGCGGGCTCGGCTCAACCGGGCTGGCGTCGGGGAACACCATGCAGCAGGCGCGCCTTGGGGCGCTTCTGGAAATCATCGAGCGCGACGCGGAGACAACCACACCCGTGGACCCGCGCACGTGGCTCCGCGTGCGGTCGGACGACAAAGACATCGCGGCCTTGCTGGCAAAGTACACCCGCAGGGGCGTAGACGTCCTCCTGCAGGAATGTACCAGCGAGCTGGGTATCCCGTGCTACAAGGCCTTTGCCATCGGCCCGCAGGGGCAGGTGGTGAAAGGGGCCTCGGCCAAACTCTCGGGCGCACGCGCGGCGCTGTCGGCAATTCTTGAGGTGCCGTATCCCTTCCCCTTTGGCCCGCCGTCGACGCCGGGACCGGAGGACCTCCCCGTGGTGACGCTGGAATCCCTGCCGGATATGTCCACCGGCAGCATCGCCACGGACCTGAAGCTGGTGGAGGAGACCCTTATCCGGAGCGGAAGGACGCCGGTCTATGCCGATCTGACGCGCAAAGACCTCGCCTTGCCCGTCACACGGGCCATTGTGCCGAGGATGGAGCTGCTTCCCGATTTCGACAGCTACTCGCACGTATCCCACCGTCTTTTCAGGAAGTTTCTCGCTTAAGAAGAGGGAGCGACAGCAGGCCGCACAGAGAAAAGTGCAACAATTTGCCCCAAAAGAGGAAAAAGCTGTTGACGCGGGGAGGGCAATCACCTAGAAACGCTCTCCGCCGCGAGGGAAAACCTCAGGGGCCTTTGAAAAGCCAGAATTGACCGGGATGCAGAAGCGTACCGGGTGTGTGATGAACAAGCGGTCGAAAGAACGCTAACACATTGAAATTTTGGAAAATGTTGAGAAAGTGCTTGACGGGCCGCTCCGGTCCGCCTATACCGCCTCAACACGCTGACGGCAACGCCGATAGCGACTTTGAAAAAAGACGAAATGAGGGGTTGACGAAGCAAATCGCTTCCGATAGTAACTGCCCTTCGCGACTGACGGAAACGTCAATTGCAAAATGGATGTTGACGCAGCGGGCAACGCTCGCTATGTTTACATTTCGCCGAATGAAAAGGCTTTGGTCTTTGACAATTAAATAGCGAATCGAGACGATTTCGAGAAATGT
>NZ_JBUDSW010000034.1:0-19515 GCF_054921475.1 Desulfobaculum sp.
GCCTGCGTCTGCGGGGAAAAGGTGTGCGCGCTGCCCCGCACATGGCCCACCATGTCCTCATACGTGATTTCCACGTGCTCAAAGTCCGAAACAATGGCCCGAAAGCGCTGTTTGCGTTTTTCCAGCTGCACCAGCGTGCCCAGCAGGCGCTTGGTCAGCGTGACGGTGAGCGTGGTTTCACCGGTGCGGACAAAGCCGTCGTACTCGCGCATGGGCAGGGTGCCCGTGTCCACACCGCGGTTGCGGCACGCCAGCAAAAAGGCCGAGATGTGCGCGCGCAAGGTGTTGGTGCGGATGAGGTGCACCACCTTGGGCGGGTGCGTGGAAAAGTAGCCGGAGACAAAGGCCAGGCGGTCCCAGAAGTCGTACTTGATGTCCATGCCCACGATGCTGTGGCGGGCCATGCTGTCGAAGGTGGCGTCGATGAAGCGGCGGGCAAAGGCGTTCATATTGCGGAAGGTGATTTGCGCGGGGTCGCGCATAACGGCCTTGTGCCACTGGACGTAGAAATTCTCCTCCCGGTCCGGGCGGAAGGCCCAGTCGTCAAAGAGCGCTTCGCCGAACATATGCACGTCCGGGTGGCTGTTGAGGGCGCTGCGGAAGAAGTTGGTGCCCGAACGGATGGCGGCCAGCAGGATGAAGCGCGTCATGGACTCCTCACGGCTTAGGGCATGGGTAATACATACAGTATATATGGGGGCTTTGGCGCGGCGTCAACGCGTGTGCATTCCGGGCCGCGCCGCCGTGGTTGATAAACGTTCTATTTAGCGGTATGCAGGGCAGTCCTGCTGTGTGCCCTGTACTGGCTCCGCCAGAGCCGCCACGAACCGACTTCCCACCGGCCATGCGGCCTTCCTGACGGGCTTTGTCCATGTAGGAACGGCGCCGCAGCATTTCCAACGTGATGACGCTTTTTGCTGGATAACACCACCACCGGCCACCCCGGTGGACAATCTTCATCTTTCTTATGGCCCCGCGGGCAAGCCGTCCGGGGCTGCCGGAGGCGAACATGCTCCTGAGTCTGAACTGGTTGCGCGAGTTCGTTCCGTTCACGGGAACGGACGAAGAGCTGGCCGACAGACTGACCATGCTCGGATTGGAAGTGGAGGAGGTCAGCCACCCCTTCGCCCATCTTGAGAATGTTGTGGTCGGTCATGTGCTGGAGTGCGACAAGCACCCCGAAGCCGACAAACTGTCCGTATGCAGTGTGGACGTCGGCGAAGACGAACCCCTGCCCATCGTTTGCGGCGCGCCCAACGTTGCCAAGGGCCAGAAGGTGGCCGTTGCCAAGGTTGGCGCAGAGCTGCCCGGCGGGTTCAAGATCAAAAAGGCCAAGCTGCGCGGTCAGGTCTCCAAGGGCATGATTTGCGCCGAGGACGAAATCGGTCTCGGTGACAGCCACTCCGGCATTATGGTGCTGGATGAGGCCCTTGCCGTGGGCACCCCTCTTGTGGACGCCCTGAACCTCGACACCACCGTCTTTGACCTTGGCATCACGCCCAACCGCGGCGACTGCCTGAGCATGCTCGGCATTGCGCGTGAGGTGGCCATGGCCTACGGCCTGCCCCTGACCCTGCCGGAATGCGCCCTTGAGGAAGTGGCCGAGTCCGCCGCGGACCAGCTGACCATCCAGATTGACGACCCCGCATTGTGCCCCCTGTATCAGGGCCGCATTTTGAAGGGCGTGCAGGTTGGTCCCGCTCCGGCGTGGATGCGCTACCGCCTTATCGCCGTGGGCATGCGCCCCATCAACAACATTGTGGACGTGACCAACTACCTGCTTATGGAGCTTGGCCACCCCCTGCATGCCTTCGACCGCGCCAAGCTGGCGGGCGACACCATCCGCGTGCGCGCCGCCGAAGACGGCTCCGCCTTCACCACGCTGGACGATGAAAAGCGCGACCTGCTCGGCAGCGACCTGCTCATCTGTGACGCGGAAAAGCCCGTTGCCCTTGCCGGCGTTATGGGCGGCGCCAACTCCGAAGTGTCGGACGCCACCACCGACGTGGTGCTGGAATGCGCCGTGTTCGATCCGCCCACGGTGCGCAAGACCGCCCGCCGTCTGGCCCTGCACAGCGAGTCGTCCTTCCGCTTTGAGCGCGGTGTGGACCAGGGCAACGCCCGCTTTGTTGCGGACCGTGCCGCCAGCCTGATGGCCCAGCTTTCCGGCGCACAGGTGCTCTCCGGCGTGGCCGTGGCCGAGCCCACCCCGTGGGAGAACCGCACCCTGCGCTTCCGCCCCGCCCGCTGCAACAGCCTGCTGGGTGTGGACCTCGACGCCGAATTCTGCCGCACCACCTTTGAGGGCCTTGGCTGCTCCGTGGATGCCTCCAATCCTGAGGACTGGACCGTTGTGGCACCCAGTCACCGCCACGACCTTGAGCGCGAAGTGGACCTTTACGAGGAAGCCGCGCGCGTGTACGGCATGGACCGCATCGAGGCCGTGCTGCCCCGCGTGTCCAAGTCCCTCGACGGGCTGGCCCTTGCCGACCGACGCTACGCCTTCACCATGCAGCTCAAGCACTGGGCGCGTGGCGTTGGCCTGAACGAGGCCGTAAACTACAGCTTTGTCGGGCACGAGGATCTTGATTTCTTCAACCTGCCGCAGGACAACCGCGTCCCGGTCATGAATCCGCTCTCCGAAGAGCAGAACGTGATGCGTACCGCGCTGGCACCCGGCCTGTTGCAGAATGTGCGCACCAACGTCGGCCACGGCTCCGCCCGTCTGCGTCTTTTTGAAGTCGCCAAGGTGTTCTGGGCCGATGCCGAGTCCGAGACCACGGCCACGGAGCCGACCCGCATCGGCATGCTGGTCTACGGCCGCCGCGAGCGTGAGCGCTGGCCTTGGCCCGAAGAGGAAAATGCCGCCTACGCGGACATCAAGGGCATGGTGGAGCACCTGCTTCAGCATCTGGAACTGCCTGGCGCGCAGTACCGCCTGAAGGACGGCCACCCCTATCTGGCCCCCTGCGTCGAGGTTGTCCTTGATGATGAGGTCATCGGCGAAATGGGGCGCATCAAGCCCGAAATCGCGGATACCTACAACGCCCGCCGCGAGGTGTGGATTGCCGAACTGGATGCCGACGCCCTGCAGGAATGGCACGAAGGCGTGCTGCCCGGCTTCTCGCCGCTGGCCAAGTTCCCGCCCATCAAGCGCGACATCACCTTTATCGCTCCCGAAACGCTGACCGCTGGCGCGGTGGTGGACGCCGTGCGCGGCGTGCAGGAACCCCTGCTGGAAGACGTGGTGCTGGTGGACTGCTACCAGCCCGAGGACGCGGAAACGCGCAACCTCACCGTGCGTCTGACCTACCGCCATGCCGAGCGCACCCTGAAGGACAAGGAAGTCGAAAAGCGGCATTCCAAGGTCGTTAAGAAGGTGCTGGACGCGCTTCCGGTACACGTCTAGAATATCTTGATAATCCGGCGGTCCGGACCGTTGTGGTCCGGACCGCATTTCCCAAAAGCGTACACGACAGGTTGGAGAGTGGACCATGGGCCGGACCTACCGCATCGGGCAGGCAGCTCGGAAGCTCAATCTCAACACCTCCGTGCTGCGGTATTGGGAGTCCGAATTCCCGCAGATACAGCCCATTCGCACCCGCAAGGGCCAGCGGCTGTACACCGATGAGCACATCGAACAGCTGACGCTTATCCGGCATCTGCTTCACGAGGAGGGGATGACCATTGAAGGGGCGCGCAAGAAGCTGGAGCGCGACGACGCCATCGCCGCGGCGGAAGCCGCCGGAGACGACGAAACAAGCGCGACCCTCCGGCTGGATGCATTCCGGCGGAGTATGATTGCCGAGCTTGAGGAGATGAAACGCCTCCTCAAGGGTGAATGACCACAACCCGCCCCCGTGGCGGGTTTTTTGTGAGCGATGACATGCGGCGCGCCGGAGCCCGCCGCACTGAGGAGACGCCATGATTCTTGACGCATACGGCATGCAGCACTGGGCCACCTTTTTTGTCGCGGCCCTGCTTTTGAATATTTCCCCCGGTCCGGATATGGGCTTTATCCTCGCCAACACCGTGCGCGGCGGAAAACGGCACGGCTTTGCCGCCATGTTTGGCGTGTGGACCGGTTCGCTGTGCCATACGCTGTTCGCCGCGGCTGGCCTGTCCGCACTGCTTGTGGCATCGGCCACGGCCTTTTCCATGGTCAAATACGCCGGCGCGGCCTACCTTGTGTGGCTGGGTATTCAGGCGCTGCGGTCCAAGGGCGCGTTTGCCGCGCAGACGGGCGGCGGCGTTGTTGCCTCGCCGGGGCGCATCTACCGACAAGGGGTGTTCATCAACATCTTGAACCCCAAGGCCGCGGTGTTCTTCCTTGCCTTTTTGCCGCAGTTTGTGGTGCCGGGTGTGGCCCCCGTGCCCATGCAGCTGGCCTTGCACGGGGTGCTGATTATTCTGGTGGCCGCCCTTGTGGAGCCGATGGTCATCTTCGCCGGTGACCGCATCACCACCAGCCTGCGCTCCAACCGCCGCGTGTCGCAGTGGTTCAACCGCACTCTGGGCGCGTTTTTCCTTTTCCTAGGCGTGCGCCTCGCCGTCTCGCGCTAACGGCGCGCAGCTTTGCCCGTACCGCGGCCCGGCATCCCATCATGGGGTGCCGGGCCGTTTGTGTTGCGCTGCGCGGAAAAGGGCAGTGCAGAGTCCGGTTATTGATAACAGGTTCCCAAGATTCGGGAAAAAAGGTGCGTGGGTTGCCTGAAACGTTTCAGCGTCCTACGATGGGCCGTTTTTCCCTTTTGTCCTGCCCCTTCTCACAAGGCATAGAACGCCGGATGGCTGACGTTCGGGGACGGGACCGGTGTTTTTAGAAACAGGAACGTAGAGAAATGAGCTACCCCATGAACGCAGTGCGCGGTGACATCTTCGGAGGTTTGACTGCAGGCATCATCGCACTGCCTCTTGCCCTCGCCTTTGGCGTTGCAAGTGGAGCGGGCGCGGCCGCCGGATTGTACGGCGCCATCGCCCTTGGACTTTTTGCTTCCATCTTTGGCGGCACCCGGACGCAGGTGTCCGGCCCCACCGGCCCTATGACCGTTGTCATGGGGACGGCTGTTGCCGCCTTCTCGGGGCAGCCCGAGGCCGTGTGTCTGGTTGTGCTGCTGTGCGGGCTGTTCCAGATGCTGTTTGGCGTGTTCCGCCTTGGCGGGGTGGTGAAGTTCATCCCCTATCCCGTCATCTCCGGCTTTATGAACGGCATCGGCGTGATTATCGTGCTGCTTCAGATTCAGCCGCTCATGGGCTGCGAGAGCCTCAAGTCGCCGCTTTTGGCCCTGATGGGCCTGCCGGACGCCGTCGCCGCTATGAACCTGTATGCGGTGGGGCTCGCCGCTGCGACCATGGCCATTGTGTTCCTGACTCCCGCACGCATCTCGCGCGTGGTGCCGTCGCCGCTTATTGCGCTCATCTCCATGAGTGTGCTCGCCTACGCGCTGAAGATGCCCGTGCCCACCATCGGCGCCATTCCGTCCGGATTGCCCGATCTGCACATTCCCGGTCTGCCCCTTGCCGACTGGGGACGCATCGCCACCCTTGGCTTTGCCCTTGCCCTGCTGGGCACGATTGATACGCTGCTGACCTCCATCGTTGCGGACTCCATGTCCAAGGATCAGCATAACTCGAACCGTGAGCTTATCGGCCAAGGCATCGGTAACATGGTGGCGGGCTTCGTTGGCGGTTTGCCCGGCGCGGGCGCGACCATGCGTACCGTCGTCAACATCAAGGCCGGCGGCACCACGCGCCTGTCCGGCGTGATCCACGCGTTGTTCCTTGTGGCGGTCCTCTTGGGCCTTGGCCCCCTCACCGCCAGCATTCCCCTTGCCGTCCTCGCGGGCATTCTCGTGAAGGTGGGCGTGGATATCCTAGACTACAAGCTGCTGCGCCTTGTGCGCAAGGCCCCCAAGCAGGACCTCGTGGTCATGCTGGCTGTGTTTGGCATTACCGTGTTTGTTGACCTTATTGTGGCGGTTGGCGTTGGCGTGGCCCTTGCCTGCTTGATGCTCGCCTACCGCGTTGCCCGCCAGACGCGCATTCAGGTCACCAGCATGGAAGACGACGCCGACCGCGACAAGTACATGGACGCCATCACGGCCAGCGATAAGCAGGTGCGCGTTATCACCATCAACGGCGCATTCTTCTTCGGGACCTCCTCCCTTATGCAGGACAAGGTGGACCGCCTTTACGGAACGCGCTGTGTTGTCGTCAACTGCACCGGCGCGCCGTGTATGGACATCTCCGCCGTGTTTGCCCTGAGCGAAATGCTGGAGAAGCTGGTGGGCGCAGGGGTGCGCGTGATGCTTGTGGTGAATGCGGACCAGCGCACCACGCTGGCCGAGTGCGGAGCAGGGGATATTCTGCCCGCACAGGACGTCTTCTCCACACTGGATACGGCCCTTGATGCCGCCCTCAACGCCGTGGCTATCGACCACAAGGACAAGGCCGCACGCATCGCCGCGCTGCGCTACGCCAGCGCCTCGGCCTAAACGCCATGCATCCCGGCCCGTTGCCCGCCATATTCGGCCCCCGGCGCGGCGTAAAAGCCCCATGATACCGGGCGAGTGCAGGCATGGCGCGGATATCTGGACAGGCCGGGGAGAAAATGCGAAAAAAATGAAAAAGGGCGTTGACATTTGGGCCGATGCCACCTAGATATCTACCTCGCCGCTTGAGAGAGCGGCTTTGAAAACTCGTCGGGATGTGGCGCAGTCTGGAAGCGCACTTGAATGGGGTTCAAGGGGCCGGAGGTTCAAATCCTCTCATCCCGACCACGATGAGATTAAGGCGGGTTATGCAAAAGCATGGCCCGCTTTTTCTGAAAAACATTGCCGCGCTTCGCCAGACCTCGAAGCCACAACCCCAGTGAGGCAATGATTAAGCCCATATAGCTCAGTTGGTAGAGCGCATCCTTGGTAAGGATGAGGTCAGCAGTTCAATTCTGCTTATGGGCTCCATCCGTCAGTATAAGGCCAGTCCGAAAGGGCTGGCCTTTTTTGCGTTCTGCGCACGGCGCAGGAAGACGGAAGACGGAAGACGGAAGAAAAGGCATGCCTCCGGCGGCTCAAGGGTGTGACACCCTTGAGAATCCCCAGGATTTTTGAGGCGGAAGCCGCCTCAAAAATAGGGGGGTGTCGTTCCAATATATAAAGCCCGCGCGGTATTGCCGCGTGGGCTTTTCTTTGGCTTCACCTTACCCACAACAGGGATTCTCACCGGTCTTCATACGGCGACAAGGCCCCCAAAAAAAATTGTCCCATCCACACGGACGGGAGCTTCACAGGGGTGACGACTGTTTCATCCACTGGCACCCGGCCTGTGCGCACATGGGATTCTCAAGGGCCCACGGCCCTTGAGCCTGCGGAGCAAAAAAACTTCCGCCCCATTCGCCAACACACTCCACCCGGCACGCCCCTGTTACAGGGGCAACTCCCCTTTGACGGCCAGTGGAATGCCGCTGACGGACAGCACCACGGTGCTGGCGCAGGCGGCGAGGCGCTGGTTGACGGCGCCGGTGAGGTCGCGGAAGCGGCGCGCGAGGGCGTGTTCGGGGACGATGCCGCTGCCGACTTCGTTGGAGACGATGACCACGGCGCAGGGGAGGTCGGCGAGGGCGCGGACGAGGTCGTTTGTGCGGGCGAAGACGTCCTCGTCGTCCATGCCTGCCATGAGGCAGTTGGTGACCCAGAGGGTGACGCAGTCGAGCAGAATGACGTCGGCGCTTTGGCTGGCGCCGAGAAGGGCGGGGACGATGTCGATGGGTTCCTCGACGGTGGTCCAGCCTTGGCCGCGGGTGGCCTGATGGGCGTCGATGCGCTGTTGCATCTCGTCGTCGAGGGCCTGCGAGGTGGCGAGGTAGACGCGGGCGGGGCCGACGGATTCGGCGTAGCGCTGGGCGTAGCTGCTTTTGCCGCTGCGGCAGCCGCCTGTGACGAAGGTTATGGTGCTCATGCTGTATCCTTTGGCAGTGATGTTGGTCCTGTGGGTAGCATGATGATGGACGATGCGCCAGTGAAGGTGCTGGGCGCAAAAAGGCCCACCCGGGGCGAGCGGGCGGGCCAAGGCTTGGGAGGCATACGGTGCTGTACGAAAAGTGGCAGGGCTATTTGCGCTCTGCTGTGGGGGCGGCGCTGTCCTGCTGGGCGTCGGTGGTGTTCGGGGCGTCCTTCTTTTTAAAGACGCTGGCGAACAGGGAACGGGCCGAGGTGCGGGACGAAATGCTGGATCGGCAAACAGTCATGATATGAGCTCCAAGGGTTGAGGTCGCTGAGGGGTGCGGCCCGGCTGTGCGGGGGCGGCAGTGGTGGGCAGACCGGCTGCGCGCCGCATGGCCGGAAAGGTGGCCGCAATGATGTCCTTGCCCCGGGTGAGTGCGTTGACGACTTCGGGGTCGTATTTGGTTCCGGCAAGGCGCAGCACGTCGGCGTAGGCCTGCGAGAACGTCTTGGGGCGGCAGTAGGGCCGCGGTTGCAGCATGGCGGAAAGGCTGTCCGCCACGGCAATGATACGTGCGCCGATGGGGATGGCCTGCCCACTGAGACCGTGGGGATAGCCGGAGCCGTCGAGGCGCTCGTGATGGTGCAGAATCATCCCGGCGATGCCGTTTTGCGGCGCGAGGGCCGCGATGGGGCGCACGATGTCTGCGCCCATGCGGGGGTGCTGCTGAATGATGTTCCATTCGTCGTCTGTGAGGGGCCCGGGCTTGCGCAGCACGGCGTCCGGGATGCCGATTTTTCCGATGTCGTGCAGATGCCCCGCTATGTGGATGGTCTCGGCCTCGTCCTCGTTCATGCCGAGGTACAGGGCGAGTATCCGGCTGATTTCCGCGACTTCCTCGGAGTGGAAGTGCGTGGAGTGGTCCTTGGCGTCCACGGCGTTGCCGAGGGCCTCCGCGAGCTGATGCCCGGTAAGGGACAGCTCGCGGCAGGTGGCAAGACCGCATGTTCCGGTGCCGCTTGCTGAGGCGCTATGCCTTGGGCACGCCGACATGCGGCAGGTGGTGCTCATGCGGCAAGCCCCTCAAGGTTGGAGCGGATGCGCTCGTGAAAGCGTGTTTTGGTCAGTCCTGTTTGGGTGACGGTGTCCAGCGCCTGCGCAAGCAGGCTGCGGGCCTCGTCTGTGCGGCCCTGCATGATGAGGATGAGGGCGAGGTTATGGCGCACCTTGGCGCCGGGCAAGGGCGACGTGCAGGCGCGCGAGCGCATAAGGGCCTGACGCAGAAGAAATTCGGCATTTTTCAGGTCGCCGTCTTGGCAGGCACGCATGCCGTGCCGGTTCAGCTGACCCATTTCCATGATGGGGTTCATGCGTCCCTCCGCGGGGCGTTAGGGCAGTTGGGGTTGGTGCATTCAAGGCACTGGCGGAGCGTGGAAATACCACAGGAGTGCATGAGGTGCAGGGGAATGTTGTTGGCCTTGGCGTAGGAACACACTTCCTTGCGGGCCTTGTGGGACACCTGATTTGTGAACACAACCACGAGGTCAGCCTTGCCCAGCTTGGGGGCGATGGCGTTCTCCTTGCCGGTAAAGACCTTGAGCTTGACGCCCATATCCTTGGCGGCGTTGATGTAGTTCCGTTTCAGGCGGTCCATTCCGCCGATGACTGCTGCGCACATGACGTTCTCCTGTGGTGGACTCTTCCGCACCTGCGCGCCACATGGCGCGCAGGGCGAAAGGGTTGATGGTGTGTGCCTAAAGGGCGCTCCCCATCTGGAAGGCGAGCGTTGCCAGCGAATAGGCAAGTGCCGTGTTGAATACGACGGAGAATGCAGCCCACTTCCAGCCCGATTCGCGGCCGATGACGACCACCGTCACGAAGCAGGGGGCGTAGAGCAGGGTGAAGATAATAAGGCTGATGGCGCTCCACATGGTGAAGGCTTCGTCCGCGGCAAGCCGGTCGGACAGACTTCCGGCGTCCTCGGCGTCCACTTCACCCAGGGAGTAGGCCGTACCCATGGTGGAGACGATGACTTCCTTGGCCGCGAAGCCGCCTAAGAGGGCGATGTTGGTGCGCCAGTCAAAGCCGGCCAGTTCGGTAACAGGCTCAAAGAAGGTGCCCACGCGGCCTGCAAAGGAGTGCCGCAGTTCGGCCTGAGCAAGATGGTGGTCAATGTCGCCAAGCTGTTCGTTCAGGGAGGCGATGGCGGTTTCGTCGGAGGTCTGCTCCAGCTGCTGCTCGACGGCGGCGCGCTGGGATTCAAAGGCCTGAGACTGGTCCTCGGGCAGGCCGGGGAAGGTCATGGCCGCCCACAGCAGGATGGAGATGGCCAGAATGACGGTACCGGCCTTCTTGATGTACTGCCAGCCGCGTTCCCAGGTGTGGATGAGCACGCCACGCAGGGTGGGGATGCGGTAGGGGGGCAGTTCCATAAGGAACGGCGTGGCCGGGCCTTTGATGACGGTCTTGCGCAGGATGAGGGCAACGATGAGCGCCATGGCCCAGCCCGCGAGGGTGATAATGAACAGTGCGTCTGCGCCCTGCTGCGGGAAGAACGCCGCGATGAGCAGGATAAAGACGGGCACCTTGGCGCCGCAGGAGAGATAGGGGGCCGTCAGAATGGTGGCCAGCTTCTCACGCGGGCTGCGCAGGGTGCGCGCGGCCATAACGCCGGGGACGGCGCAGCCGCCGGGAATGCCGCCGGAGATGATAAAGGGCATCACGGAGCTGCCGTGCAGGCCAAACATCTTGAACACGCGGTCGAGCATGTAGGCCATGCGCGCCATGTAGCCAAAGTCCTCAAGGAAGGACAGGCAGAAGAACATGACGAGGATGAGCGGCACAAAGCCGAGCACGCCGCCAACGCCGTCGATGACGCCGGAAACAATAAGGGACTGGAAGAGTCCTGCCGGGATGGCGGCTTCTGCCGCACCGGACAGCCAGCCGAAGAGTTCCTCAACCCAGCCCATGGGAATCTCGCCCACGGCAAAGGTGAGCTGGAACATGCCGTACAGAACGCCCAGCATGATGATGGGGCCGAGGAAGGTGTTGGTCAGCACCCGGTCCAGCTTGTCGGAAATCTGCAGGCGTTCGTGGGTGACGTCCTTGCTGACCACGTCCTGCTTCACGAGGGACGAGATGAAGCCGTAGCGGTGGTCGGCAATGAGGGCGTCGGGTGTGGTATCCAGCGTCTTTTTGACGTGGTCCGCCAGCTTGGCGGCGCGGGATTCCAGCTCGTCGGAGAGGGGACCGGCCTTGCGGCCACGTTCCAGCACCTCTTCGTCGCCTTCAAGGTATTTCAGGGCGACCCAGCGCGCGGGGAGACGGTCCGTCAAAAAGCGCGCGGCCATGATTTTCTGTTCCAGTTCGTCCAGGGCGGCGTCGATGTCCGCGCCGTAGGAGATGCGCAGGGGTTCCACTTCGCCTTTGTGGGCTTTGGCGTGGTCCAGTGCCTCGCTCAGCATTTTGTCCATGCCCTGACCATCGCGGGCGATGGTTTCCACAACGGGGACGCCAAGCAGGGTGGAGAGCTTGGCGGAGTCGATGAACATGTTGCGGCGCTTGAGCTCGTCAATCATGTTCAGCGCGACAATGACGGGAACGCCCAGTTCAAGGAACTGCACAACAAGGTAGAGGCTGCGCTCAAGGGTACCGGCGTCCACCACGTCAACGACGGCGTGGGGCTTTTCGCCGATAAGGAAGTTGCGCGCGGCCAGTTCCTCTTCGGAATAGGGGGTCAGGGAGTAGGTACCGGGCAGGTCAACGATGCGCGTGGCCGTGCCGTTGACGTTGATGGTGCCTTCCTTCTTGGTCACGGTGACGCCGGGATAGTTGCCAACGTGTTGGCGCGCGCCGGTCAGCGCGTTGAACATGGTGGTTTTCCCGGAGTTGGGGTTGCCCGCGAGGGCTATGGTCATTTCGGCATGCATTGCTTAGGCCTCCAAAAGCTCAACGGTAATGTGGTCTGCCTCATTGTTGCGCAGGGTGAGGGTAAAATCCCTCAAACGCAGGGCAACGGGGTCTCTGAGAGGGGCTTTGCCCACCAGCTCTATTTCGGTGCCGGGGACGAGGCCCATGTCGCGAATGCGGCGGCCCAGTTCACCATCAGCCTTTATGGATGCGATTTTTGCCTTGCCGTTTTGGGGCATCTTCCGAAGCCCAGTCACACGTGCCATCGAAGCCTCCTCTTTGCGTGAATGCTCGTGAAATGCAGTTTTCAGCAATTGAAATTCATTATCAACAACTGATCAAAAAAAATGGTTTTGGATGCCACATCGGCCTGTACGCGGTGCACTGCGCCTGCGCAGGAAGGCAGAAATGGAGCGGTGCGGCACATGGTTGCGCCCGTGCCGCCTCCAAAAGCACTGCCGAAGCTATTGAAGTTGAGAACCAATGTCAATTGCAAAGAGCATTTTTTCTCCCATTAAGGATACTTCTGTTGATATTTCCGTGTGATGCCGGTCAAAAAATCGTCGTGGCCTGCGCTGGTGCGCACGACGGGTGACGACTTATTGACAATGAAAATCGATTTCAATATATGCCATGAAGCCGCCAAACGCAAGGACTTTGCAAAATTATATGACGGCATAACCGTGAGGAAGGCCGACATGCGTGTTGAAACGGGGATACTTGGCGTGCTGCTGGTTGTGGTTGTGGTCCCCCTTGGGACGGGAGCCATGCTGGTGCATGAGGGGTTGTACGCCGAGGCGGAGGGGTTTTTGGCGCTGGGATTCATTTTGTCCATTGTGCTGGCCAAGCCCATCGCGTGGGGCGTGGCCCATTACCTTATGATGGGCGAGGTGCGCTCCATGAATACCTTTTGCGAGAAGGCCCGCAATGGGGAGTATCCCACGTCGTGGGACCTGCCCGAGCAGACCGAGGGAGAAAGCGACCTGCTGCGGCTGCGGCGCAACCTGTATTGGTTGGTGCGCGCGGCGGCAAACCGTGAGGAGTGGCTCGCCGCGCGCCTGTCGCGTGCGGCGCGCTCCAGCTGGGAGTACGAGCGCCTTGCCAATGTGGACCCTCTGACGGGCGTCTCCAACCGGCGGCACTTTGAGCTTTTTATGCAGGGAGCGGTGACGTCCGGCGGGGTGATACATTTGCTGCTTGTGGACTGCGACGGATTCAAGGCCGTGAATGACACCATGGGGCACGCCGCGGGGGACGAGCTGCTCAAGCGGCTTGGGGCGGTGCTGTCCGGGGCTGTGCGCGGGCCGGAGGATTGCGTCTTTCGGTATGGCGGGGATGAATTTGGCGTGGTGCTGCGGGGGCGGGAACGGGACACGGCGCTTGCTGTGGCTGAGCGCGTACGCGCGCGTTTTGCCCGCGAGGGGCGCGGGGTTAGCCTGAGTATTGGTGTTGGGGAGTACCGCGTGCGGCGGCGTGCGGACCCGGATGAGGCTGCACGGCGACTGCATGCGGACGCGGACGCCGCTGTGTACGCGGCCAAGCGGCGCGGGCGCAACCGGGTGGAGGCGGCCTGGACCCTGCCCGGCGGCGACGAGGCGCTGCGGGAAATGACGGCGTGCGGCAGGACCGCGGGATAACGCCAACCGAAGAATTGCGGAGAAGATGGCCGGGCGGTCTTGCGGTACGCGGCGGAACCGGACAAAATGCGCCCAGCATTGCGGCCAAGCATGGGGCTGGCCGCCAACTCCGGAGAATATATGGGCCTTCGACGTACCGTGAGCCGGGGACTGGGCGCAGTTCTCGTTTGTCTCTGTCTTGTGGGGATGCCGACTCGTGGCATGGCGCATCCCCATGTTTTTGCAACGAATATCGCCACGTTTGAGTTTGACGCCAAGGGCGTGAAGGGCATCCGCCTGCTGTGGCACTTTGATGAAATGTTCGGATCCTTGCTCCTTGAGGACTACGACGCCGACGGCGATGGCGCATTCAGCCCCGCCGAGCAAAAGGTGCTCAAATCCGAGGCCTTCGATAACCTGAAGAACTTCGGCTACTTCAGCCACTTGTCCATTGGCGGCCAGCCGCACAAGGTGACAGAGGTGCAGGACTTTACCGCCGGAGTGGACGGGGCCGAGGTGTTCTACAGCTTTGTCATACCCTGCCGGGTTGCTCCGGGGACGGAGATCTCGCTGGCGGTGTTCGACCCTGAATATTATGTGGACTTCTACACGCCGGAAGGCGCGGCCGTGCGCCTTGAAAATGCGGATGCGTATTCCGTGACCTCCAAGGTTGCGCCCAATGCGGACATCTCGTTTTCCACATGGCTGATTACGCCAACCGAAATATCCCTGCGGTTTACGCGATGATGCGCCGCCATATTGTGGCCCTGTGTGTGGGGCTGTTTATTGTTCTGGCTGTGGCGCCGTCGTGGGCGGCAAATCCCTTTATGCGCGGCAGCGGTGGCGGGGCGGATGACGCTCCGGCGCGTGTGACGCGCTCAGCGCCGGAGGCGCCCGGGCTGTTTGCCGCCCTGTACGCCAAAAGCGTGACCATCCAGCGCGACCTGCGCACCGGCCTGTCCGGCTACGTGCGGCGGCTTAAAACGTCGCCTTCGCCGTGGGAGCTGATGCTTTTCCTTGGACTGGCCTTTGTCTACGGCGTGGTGCATGCCGCCGGGCCGGGGCACGGCAAGTCCGTCGCGTCGTCGTATTTCCTCTCGCGCGGGGGAAGTGTGGGGCAGGGCGTGGCCCTTGGCCTTGGCATGGGCGCGACCCATGCGGCGTCGGCGTCCCTTGTTGTGGGCGGGGTGTATCTGGTGGTCCAGCGGACATCCATGACGAATTTTGCGGCGGCCAGCGCCACCATTGAGCAGGCAAGCTATCTGCTCATCACCTTGCTTGGGGCGTGGCTGGTGTGGTCTGCCGTGGCAGGGATGCGCGGTGCAGAGGGCGAAGGGGACGCGCCTGTTGTCCCGGCCACGCGGCGCAGCCTGTGGGCGGTGACGTTGTCGGCCGGAATTATCCCCTGTCCGGGGGCGGCGCTTATTTTGCTCTTTGCCTGCGCGCAGCAGGCGCTGGTCCTTGGGCTTGGGGCCGTGGTCGCCATGGCCGCCGGAATGGGCGTAACCATCGCCGCCGCCTCCGTGGTGGCCGTGTGCTGCCGGGGAGTGATGCTTCGGTCCTGCGGCGCGCGTCGGCGCTGGCAGAGGATTGTGCGTCACACCGTGTCCCTTGGGGCTGCGGTGGTGGTCTTTGGCTTTGGGCTGATGCTCCTTATGGGGAGCGTTGGCTAACCCCCGCCGCATCGCGAAAGAGATAGAATGTGAAGCGGGTGCGGAACCGATATGGTTCCGCACCCGCTTATTTTTTGGCGTCTGGGGCTTGCGTCCCAAGGGTTTCGCCGTGCTCCAGCACATCGTGGATGGCTTGCGACAGGACGGCGAGGTCAAAAGGCTTGAGCAGGATTTTGCGGATGCCGTTTTCGCCCTTGGTGATGTGGCGGATGCGGTCCGAAAACCCGGTGCTGATAATGATGGGAATATCCGCGCGGATGGCCACAAGCTCCTCGGCAAGGCGCTCGCCCGTCATGCGGGGCATGGTTTGGTCCGAGATGACAAGGTCGTAGTCCGCGCTGTGTGTGGCAAACAGCGTCAGCGCTTGGTGGCTGTCCGTGGTGGGGTGGACGGTGTAGCCAAGGTCGACCAGCATCTGCTGCAGCACGTCCACCATGCTCTGCTCATCGTCCACCACAAGGATGGTGCCCGAGCCGGGGATGACCTGCCGGGCGTCGCGCCGGGGCGCGTGCGGGTCGGTGTCCGTTTCCGGCAGCAGTACGGTAAAGGTGGTGCCCGCACCCTGCGTGCTGGTCACGCTGATGGTGCCGCCAATGCTGCCCACCATGCCGTGGACCATGGACAGTCCCATGCCCGTCCCCTTGCCCTGCGGCTTGGTGGTAAAGAAGGGGTCAAAGATGCGGCCGAGAATGTCCCCCGGAATGCCGGGACCGGTGTCCGTGACCGTCAGTTGCAGGTACGGGCCCGGTGCGGTCTTTGGGGTGGCCGACGCCGCATCAATCTGGCGGTGGGTGAGGCTCACCGTGAGTTCTCCGCCGGACTTGCCCATGGCGTAGCCCGCATTGGTGCCAAGATTCATGATGATTTGGTGAATCTGCGTCGGGTCCGCAAGGACGGTGCGGCCGCGGGCGTGGATGTCGCGGTGCACCTCGATGGTGGCGGGCATGGTGGTCTCCAGCATATCCAGCACCTCGTCCAGCACCGGAGCAAGCTCCACAAGGCGGCGCTCCGGCTCACGGCGGCGGCTAAAGATGAGGATTTGGTTGACCATCTCCTTGGCGCGGCGCCCCACCTTGCTGATGTTTTCAAGGTTGGTGTGCGCGCGGGAACCGGGCTCGGTCTTGAGGAGCGCCAGTTCCGCATAGCCGAGGATAGCCGCGATGAAGTTGTTGAAATCATGGGCGATGCCGCCGGCAAGGGTACCCAGTTCCTCCATCTTTTGGCTTTGGCGGAGCTGCTCCTCCAGCTGGCGCTGCTCCGTGATGTCGCGTGTGACTTCCACGTAGTTGATGACGCTGCCGTCGTGGCCGAAAATGGGCGACACCGAGGCGTCGACCTCGTAGAGCGCGCCATCCTTGCGCTGGTAGGTGGAGTGCCCGCGCCAGACCTCGCCATTTCGCAGCGAGGCCCACAGGTCGTTGTAGAAGGCGCTGTCCTGCCTGTCCGAGCGGATAATGGCGCAGTGCTGGCCCACAAGCTCCTGCTTGCTGTAGCCGGACATGCGCGAAAAGGCGGGGTTGGCGTATTCGATGACGCCGCTGGTATCGAGGATGAAGATGCCGTCCTCGGTCTGCTCAATGGCCGTGAGCAGCTGCACCCGCGCTTGGAGTTCGCGCTCCAGTTCGTCGGTGCGTTCGCGCACGCGGCGCTGGAGGGTGCGGTTCCACGAGATGATGGCCACCAGCAGGAGCACCACGGCGAGGATGCCTGCCCCCACCCAGTACCAAAAGCGCTTGTTCTGCAAAAAGAAGGAGACGTAGTTTTGGTCCAGCGTCACCCATTTGCGGAAGATGCGCTCCTTTTCCTGCGGGGTGATGGAGTCCAGCCCTTTTTGGATGATGCGGCTGAGCATGGGCCAGTCTGAGCGCACAGCGATGCGGTTGTAGATTTTGAAATCCGTGTGCCCGGCCACGCGCAGGTTGGTGATGCCCTTGTCCTTGATATAGTAGCTGGCCTGCGGCAGGGAGATGATGGTGGCGTCAATTTCGTCAAAGGAGACATGGAGGAGCGCCGCAAGGTAGTTGTACACCGGCTGGACGTGGATATCCGAGTGGTATTTCTTAATGTAGTCCAGAACGGCGTATTCTTTGGGCAGGGCAAGGTCCATGTCCTGCATGGTCTCAAGGGTAAGGAAGCGGTGCTGGCTTTTGTTGACGAGGATGACGGTGGGCAGCTCCAAAAACGGGCGGGTAAAATGCATAAAATCCACCCGCGCAGGATTGGCGGCAAAGGCGCTGATCATGTCCACCTCGCGGTTCTTGGCCTTTTCCAGCACTTCCGTGAGGTTCTTGGATTGTACAACCGTAAACTTTGTGCGTAGCTTCTTTTCCAGCAACGTCACATAGTCCGCCACCATCCCCTGATAGCGTCCTTCCGCGTCAAAGTATTCCAGCGGTTTGTTGGATGGCGTTGCCGCAATGCGGATGGTGCCGACATGGGCGCTGAGCCATTGGCGCTCGCGCGGGGTGAGGGGATCGTGCCAGCCCGCAGGGCGGGTGGCTATCCAAATCACCGCGAGCAGAAGAAGTGTCGCGGCAACGAAAAGTGGCGTGGATTGCCTGAGGCTGGCCTGATTGTTGGTCATAAGGCGGCTCCGGGACTGGGGTTACGCCGTGGCGCTGGGAAATGACGCGGCCCGCAAATGGGCAGAAAGCGCATCCCGCCAGCGGGCGGGGACTCGACATCGCTTTGAAAATGGGACATGGAGCCTTTCAGTCGGCCACAGTAGAGCGCATCCCGCCGACGGTGCAAAGGGAGGAGTGATGGCACGCATTCTTATTCTGGACGATGATCCGGATATTACGAATATCATAACCCAGCTCGCTGAAGATGCGGGGCACGAGGTTGTTTCCGCCGCAACCCTTTCACGGGGTATTGCGGCGCTGCATGCATCCCCGGTGGACCTCGTGTTCCTTGATGTACGTTTGCCGGATGGAAGCGGTATAGATGCTCTGCCGGAAATCCGCAAGACACCCGCGCATCCGGACGTCATCATCATTACCGGCCTTGGCGACCCCGACGGCGCGGAACTCGCCATCCAAAACGGCGCGTGGGACTACATCGAAAAGACGAGCACCATCAAGCAGATTATGTTCTCCATGGACCGCGCGCTGGCCTACCGCGAGCGGCACAAAAAGCCGCAGCCTCTGTTAATCAAGCGCGACGGCCTTATTGGCGACAGTCAGGCCATGCTGCCTGTTTTGGAGAACGTGGCCATCGCGGCCAGCGGTGATGCCGGCGTGCTGGTCACCGGCGAAACCGGAACCGGCAAGGAAGTCATCGCCCGGACCATCCACGACAACAGCCCCCGAAAAAACGGGCCGTTTGTCGTTGTGGACTGTGCGGCGCTGTCTGAAACCCTTGCCGAGGGCGAACTGTTTGGCCATGTGAAGGGCTCCTTCACGGGCGCGCACACCACGCGCACCGGCCTTGTGGGGCAGGCCGATGGGGGCACGCTCTTTCTTGACGAGGTGGGCGAGTTGCCGCAGGCGGTGCAGGCGACCTTCCTGCGCGTATTGCAGGAGCGGCGCTACCGGCCTGTGGGGTCGACATTTGAGGAGGAAAGCGACTTCCGTCTCATCGCGGCGACCAACCGCGATTTGTACGTCATGTGCGAGAACGAGACCTTCCGCAGCGACCTGTACTACCGCATTAAGTCCTGCCACATCTCCATGCCGCCCCTGCGCGAACGCGCCGAGGATGTCCCGGACATTGCCCGCTTCCACTTAAAGCGCCTGTGCAAGCAGTACGACATTCCCGAAAAGACGCTGTCCGAAGATGTCTTGGTGGCCCTTGCCAACTACGACTGGCCCGGCAACGTCCGTGAACTGGTCCAGACCCTGGAACGAACCCTCATGCGTGGCCGCGCCGAGGATGTCCTGTATCCGGAGCATCTGCCCGTGGACGTGCGCGCCCGCGCCGCCCGCCGCGCGCTGGAGCACGCCGAAGGTGCCCCCAATAACTGCCCGCCGCAGGTGGTCATCCAATCTTATTCCGATTCCCTGCTCGCCGGGCCGCTCCTTGGCTTTAAGGAATACCGCAAAAAATGCATCGCCCACGCCGAGGGCAAGTATCTGGAGCGCCTGCTGCAGGAAACCGGCGGCTCCATCAAAGAAGCCTGCGCCCTCTCCGGCCTCTCCCGCACCCGGCTCTATGTGCTCATGAAAGAGCATGGCATCACCCGGCACGGGGTGTGATGGGGCGCGGGGTGGTGAATGGTTAATTAAAAGGCCAACTTGTAGTTGGTCTTTTTTTATGGAGAAAGAGGTGAAAGGGCTAGTAGGCGCCGTCGCCGTCAAGCACTACGCGGAAGGTTCGCGTCAGGATGTGGATGTCCATCCAGACCGACCAACTGCGGGTGTAGTACATGTCCAGCC
>NZ_JBUDSW010000035.1:0-18888 GCF_054921475.1 Desulfobaculum sp.
GGTCGCCGCCGGCCTCCAGGATCTTCTCGACCCGGTTCCGGTCCCGCCACATCTTCGCTACGCCCAGTGCGATGCGAATCCTCGTGATAAGGGCTGTTCTGCGGGTTGTGGTGAGGGGGTACAACCCGCGGAATGTGCCCGGCTGTTGGCATGTCGCTCCGCCATGCAGCTGACGGGGGCGGACCATTCGGGGAGAGAGGGGATGTCTGGTCCGCCGGTGCGACGCACCGGGTATTGGAGGCTATCTCCAAATATGGGTTTCCTGCGTGTACTAGGGCAGGGCGTTCGCAATGGTTTCAAATGCACTGTTGACCTTGGTGCCAAGGGTCGTCACAGCCGTAACGATGACGGCGGCGATGAGGGCAGCGATAAGGCCGTATTCAAGGGCGGAAACGCCTTCCTCGTTACGGGTAAGGTTGATGAGCCTGGTCATGGTTCTCCTCCTTGCCTAGCGACGGAAAAAATTTTCCATTGTGGCGGTGGCGCCATGCGCCGTTGCCCCTTTGCGCTCTCCTTAGGCAAGGCGTGTGCCACGGACGGAAGGTGCCGCGGAGAATGTGTTTAACATGCTGAATTTGTGTGCAAAAAAAAATCTCACCGTGCGAGCGTAGGCCGAACGCAACGGCGTGTGGCCGCGTATCCGGCAAAAAAGTCCAAAAAAAATAGATTGCAAAGGGCGGTGTTTGTGCGTGCAACCAGCAAAAAAATCCCCCAGAACCGCTGGAGTGGCGAGAAAAATGGCTAATCTAAAAAATATAGACTAAATAGCGGGCGGCGAGGGGCGGTGGCGGCTGAGGGCAGCGCAGGGGGAAAGAGTCGTGTCGTTTCGCCCCATGTGCGTCACGGCAGTGCTGGAAAATGCGAATCTAAAAAAAATAGATTACTGGGTGATGGTCTTGGGATCGATGCCGTGCTTTTTGAGCTTGGCCCAGAGGTTTTTGGGCGTCAGCCCAAGGGCGGTGGCGGCTTCGGTCTGGCGGCCGTCCGCACCGCGCAGGGCCTTGATGATGAGGCTACGTTCAAAGGCGGTGACGGCGTCCTTGAGGCTGCGGGTGGGCTGGGGCGAGGCGGAGGGGCCACCGGTGCCCATGGCGCGGCGGATGTCGCCTTCCTCAATGGTGCCGGTGGCGCTGATGGCCGCGCCTTCCAGCACGTTGGAAAGCTGGCGGATATTGCCGGGCCAGTGGTACTCGCAAAGCAGGGTCAGCGCCGCAGGAGACACGCCCTCCAGCTGAATGCCAAGGTCGGCGCGGATGCGGCGGCAGAAGTAATCCACCAGCAGGGGGATGTCTTCGCTGCGTTCGCGCAGGGGCGGCAACTGGATGGTGGCAACGTTGAGGCGGTAGTACAGGTCCGCGCGGAAGTCCTTGGTGCGGATGCGGTCCAAAAGGTCCTGATTGGTGGCGGCGATGATGCGGACGTCCACGTCCACAGGGCGGGCCGCGCCAAGGCGCTCCACCTGTTTCTGCTCCACCACGCGCAGCAGTTTGGGCTGGATGGAGAGCGGCATATCACCAATTTCGTCCAGCAGGATGGTGCCGCCGCGGGCAAGCTCGAACTTGCCGGGCTGGGCGGATGTTGCGCCGGTAAAGGCGCCGCGCTCGTGCCCGAAGAGTTCGTTTTCAAACAGGTGTTCGGGGATGGCGGCGCAGTTGACCTTGATAAAGGGACCGGAGGGGCGCTGGGATAGGGCGCGGATGGTGTCCGTGACCAACTCCTTGCCGGTGCCGGATTCGCCGGTGATGAGCACCGTGGTGTCCAGCGGGGCCACGCGCTCCACCTGCGCGATAACGTCGCGGATGGCGTCGCTGTGGCCGATGATGCGTGTGGACGGGCCTTCGGTGCGCAGCGAGGCGCGCAGGGTGCGCACTTCGCTTTGCAGGCGGCGCTTTTCCATGGCCCGGCGGACCACGATTTCCAGTTCCTTCAGGCTGAAGGGCTTGGAGAAGAAGTCGTACGCGCCAAGGCGGACGGCCTCCAGCGCCATTTCGCGGCTGGAGTAGGCCGTCATGACGATGATGTCCGCCCCGCGTCCGGATTTGAGCAGACGCGGCAGGGCTTCCACGCCGGACATGCCGGGGAGCTTGACGTCCGTCAGGATGAGGTCGAACCGGTCCTGCGCCAAGTGGCGCAGGCCGTCCTCCGCCGTGGAGACCGGACTGACCGTGTGGCCGCGTCCCTGAAGGGCTTCCACGAGCATGGTGCGGAAGGCGGCGTCGTCTTCTATAAGGAGTATGTTGCCTGCTGGTGTGTTCACGGCGGGAGTGTACATTGGCTTGGGAGTATTGACAATCTGCTTGGAACCTCACCCCTCTTGTGGCAGGATTGGGCATCTGTGTGCGAATTTGTGCGGGCCTTGGCCCTATTGGGCTGTGAGCGCGCGCTATAACGCGAAATCAATGGACAATCAGCAAGGAGTCAATCTGTGACTGGTCGATACCGGTTTGTATGCACTCTGGTGGCGGCGCTGGTGCTGCTGCCCGTCCTTGCCATGGCGGCGGGGCAGGAAGGTGACGAGCGTCAAACAACCTTTGGCGCGGCGGTTGGCCCGCTGGACCGCGAACCCTTTGCCGTGGAGGCCTTCGGCGGCGTTATCGGCGCGGGAGATGTGGAGGATACGGACGGCGACGTCAGCGTGACGTCCGCCGGTGTGGTGCTCCAGTACGGCAACTTTGGCCTCAAATACAACGGCGCCAGCTACGACTGGGGCAACGTGGACGACCTGCCCTTTGGGTCCGGCGACGAGGACCCGTGGGACGCGCTGCATTCCCTGTCCCTGACCTACCGCCATGTGGCCTACCGCGAGGGCGAGGTGACGTGGATGGTGTCCGGCTCCCTGCTGTCGGGCTTTGAGGAGGAAATGGACAGCTCCGTCAGCGCCGGGCTGTCCACCATTGTGCGCTACGCCTTTGACGACGACTGGAGCGCGGGCATTGGCGCGGCGGTGCAGGTGGAGCCTATCGGCATCCGCGCGTTTCCGGGCCTTGTGGTGCTGTACCGCTCCGCGCGGCAGGAGGGGCTGTCCGCCATGCTTGGCATGCCCACCAGCACGGTGGCGTACCGCTTTTCGCCGCAGTGGGCCGTGAAGGCGCAGGCCAGCATGAGCGGCGGCCTCTACCGCCTTGCCGACGACAGCAGCGTGCGGGAAAAGGGCTACGTGCGCGTTTCCGGCGTGGCCTCGGGCCTGTACGCCGAGTGGACGCCAACACCGCGCGTGCGCGTGACCGCAGGGCCGGAGTATCACTTTGGCCGCGGGTACACCTTCTATGATGACGACGGCGACGAAAAGGACACCTATGATGTGGACGCCAGCCTTGGCGCGTCCCTCAAGGTGTGGGTGACCTTCTAAACGCGCCATGCTCCGCGCGATGGACAAGAGCTTTGCCGCCCCCGGCCATGTGGACCGGGGGCGGTTTTTTCATGGTGGGGGGGGGGAGGGTTTGCGCGTGGGCGTCAGGATGGTATGGTGGATGGATGTGTACTACGAGCCATGAACCATAACGCACCATAACCGCCCGCGGGCGGGAGGAGACGGGACATGACGGACATTACCAAACTGCTCGGCGATGACGCCGGATATCTGCTGGACCACACCTGCACGACCTTTACCAAGGAGACCCTGCACCTGCCGGGGCCGGACTTTGTGGACCGTGTGATGGTGCAGACGGACCGCTCGCCCCGTGTTTTGCAAAGCCTTGGGACACTGTACGGGCACGGGCGTCTGGCCGGGACGGGGTATATGTCCATCCTGCCGGTGGACCAAGCCATTGAGCATACCGCCGGGGCGTCCTTCTCGCCCAATCCCATCTATTTTGATCCGGAAAATATTGTCCGGCTGGCCATTGAGGGCGGATGCAGCGCCGTGGCGTCCACCCTTGGCGTGCTGGGGTCGGTGGCGCGCAAGTACGCGCACAAGATTCCCTTCGTCCTCAAGGTGAACCACAATGAGCTTATGACCTACCCCAACAAATGGGATCAAATTCCCTTCGCCGCCGTGGTGCAGGCCTTTGAGATGGGCGCGGTGGCCATTGGCGCAACGGTGTACTTTGGCGCGCAGGAGAGTAACCGCCAGCTGCGTGAGATTTCCGAGATGTTCCGGCAGGCGCATGACCTTGGCATGGCGACCATTTTGTGGGCCTACACCCGCAACGCCGGGTTCAAGACCACGGATGCGGACTACCACACCGCCGCGGACCTGACCGGACAGGCCAACCACCTTGCCGCCACTGTGGAGGCGGACATCGTCAAGCAGAAGCAGCCTACCACCAACGGCGGCTTTACCGCGCTGAGTTTTGGCAAGTCGCACCCTGCCATGTACGACAGGCTGTGCACAGAGCATCCCATCGACATGACGCGGTATCAGGTTGCCAACTGCTACATGGGACGCGCTGGCCTCATCAATTCCGGCGGCGGCGCGGGCGGCGATGACCTTGCCGACGCCGTGCGTACGGCAGTCATCAACAAGCGTGCTGGCGGAATGGGCCTCATCCTTGGGCGCAAAGCCTTCCAGCGCCCTATGTCCGAGGGCGTTACCCTGCTGCACGCGGTGCAGGACGTGTATTTGAACGGCGATATCACCATCGCCTAGCTGGGCAGGGCGCAAGGGAAGGGGGACACGCCGCTGGCAGGTGGCGCTGAACCCTGCGGCGTTCTTTCCTGTGCTGGCGCTGCGCGGCGCACGCCTTGTGCCGCACACGGTACGTATGGCGGCCCGCATCCTGTGGAGGGTGCGGGCCGTTTTTGGGCGCGGGGCCGGGCGTGCGCTCAAATTCAATCAAACGATTGACTTGCTGGCGCCGCGTGCCTATATCCTCAAAAGAACAGGACTCTTGTGGCAGGATGAAGAGAGGAGGAGACAGCCCCGCATGACGGCATCCGGGAAAGCACAACAGCGGACAACACCGCGCGGCGTGGCGACGCGCCTGCGCCTTATTGAGGAGGGCGGCAAACTGTTTGCCGCCAAGGGGTTCGACGGCGTCAGCACCCGCGATATTGCGCGGGCCTGCGGCGTGAATTTGGCGTCCATCGCCTACCACTTTGGGGGCAAGAAGGGGCTGTACAACGCCGTGCTGGAGGACATTTTTGCCAACATGCAGCGCGCCAGTCAGCCGCTGGTGGCCGCCGCCATGTCCGGCGCGCGCGAGGCGGAAGGCGATGCCTGGCGTCTAGCGCAGGTGGCGTGGCGGTTTGTGCACGGCTTTTTGGAATTTTCCCTCGGCAACCACAAAAATTACTGGGCCGTGGATTTTTTGCAGCGCGAGGTCATGAACGGCTCGGACACGTTGGAGCGGTTTTACCATACCGTTATCGGCCCGGTGTACGAGGCCGGAAGCGAACTGTGCCACGCGGCCAGCGGCGGCCAACTTTCCGCGCAGGAGCGGGTGTTGCGCGGGCACGCCCTTGTGGGCATGTGCATGAGCTTTGTGCGCGGGCAGTGTATTTTGCTGCACCGCGCCCAGTGGGACGCCTTTACCCCGGAGCGTGTTTCGGCCATTGCCGGGACGGTGGCGGAAGCCGCGCTCAATATGCTGGGACTGCCCGCAGTGGAGCATGCCGGTAATGAGGGCGCGTAAACGCAGGATGAATGCCTTCGCGTGAATCCCGCGCGAAGGAAGCCATATTCTCCGCGGCCATGCGCCGCGAAAGGACGGACAATGGTTCCATTTCGACATAAGGCGGCGCTTGGCCTGTTTGGGGCGTGGGCGGCCGTTTTCCTGCTGCTGGCTGGCGCGCCAGCGCTGCACGCGGCGCAGGCGCACGTAGTTATTGGCGTGGTATGCGACGGCCCGTCGCCGCAGGCGCGGGCGGTGCTGCGCGATGTACAAAAGGAACTGGCGCCCCTTGTGGATGAGGGGACCGAGGTGGTGTGGAAACGGCCCGCACGTTTCAGCGCCGGATGGGACCCCGCGGCGTCTGCTGGCGCGCTGCGCGCCGCCCTTGCGGACCCGGAGGTGGACATGGTGTTCAGCCTTGGGATCATGCCGTCCTACGCCGCTACCCTTGGCGAGGGGGCGCTCCCGAAGCCTGTGGTGGCCGCGCCGTTTTTGGACGAGGAGACCATGCGTCTGCCGTACCGGGACAACCGCTCCACACGCCGCAACCTGAGTTATATCGTGCTCCCCCAACGGGTGAAGCGCGACCTGACCGCCTTTAAGGACCTTGCCACGTTCAGCCGCCTGCATGTGTTGGTGCAGGCGGAGTATCTGGACGCGTTGCCGGGGCTTCAGGACGTGGCGGACAAATACTCCCGCCTGCTGGGGGTGGATATTCAGCTGGTGCCCGTGGGGGACGATGTGGACGCCGCTTTGGCCGCCCTTGGCGGGGCCGAGGCTGTGTACATCACCCCGCTGATGCGCCTTGATGACGCGCGCCGCGCGCGGCTGGTGGCGGGGCTGAACCATCGTGGCGTGCCGTCCTTTTCCTTTGTGGGGCGGCAGGATGTGGAGCAGGGCGTGCTGGCTGGGATGGCCAGCTTTTCCGGCACGCACCTTGCCCGCCGCATTGCCCTGAACCTGCGCGATATTATGGACGGCGCCGCGCCGGATTCGCTCCCGGTCATCCTGCCCGAGGAGGAGCGCCTGTTTGTGAACATGCGCACCGCGCGGGAGATTGGCTTTTCCCCCAAGTACGAGACCCTGCTCACCGCCACCCTCCTTGGTATGGAGGAGGAAGAAGGCAGCGGAATGCCCCTGACCCTGGCGCGCGCCATGCGCATTGCCGCCAAGGAAAACATTGACCTTGCCGTCAAGGACGCCGAACTGGCCGGAGCGGAGCAGGACAGCCTGCTTGCCCGCAGCGCCATGCTGCCGCAACTGGGCGCGGGCATGAATTACACGCAGATTGATCAGGACCGCGCCGTGGCCTCGCAGGGGCTGTACCCGTGGGACGTCACCACCGCCGGGCTGAACCTGACGCAGATGCTCTATGACGACGCGGTGGTCAGCCGCTACCGCGCCTCCACCCGCAGTGTGGAGGCGGAGCGCCTCTCGCGCGAGGCCGTGCGTATGGACGTGATGCGCACCGCAGGGCGGCGCTTTTTGGCCTATCTGTCCGCGCGCTCGCTCCTGCGCATAGAGCGGGAGAACTTTGCCCTTATCGGCAAGAATTTGGAGATGGCGCGCGTTCGCCGCAGCGCCGGAGTCTCCGGGCCGGAGGAAGTCTACCGCTGGGAGGCCGCGCAGGCCGAAAGCCGCGCCCGCGTCATCGCCCGCAAGTCCGACGTGCAGTCGGCGCTGACGGCGCTGAACCAGTCCCTTGACCGTCCTGCCGGAACGCAGTGGGAGGTGAAGCCTCTGACGGCGGATGAGGCGCGGCGCGCGTTCTTTGGCGTGGAGGCGTCCACCATTGGCGGCACGCTGAAGCAGCTGTCGCGCATTAGCGAGACGGCGGCGGAGCTTTCGGATGACAGGCCCGCCGTACGCGCGGTGGCGCATCTGGTGGAGGCGCAGTCCATTGTGCTGGCGCAAAAGCGCCGCACGCGCTGGGTGCCCAAGGTGAGCGCCTCGGCGGAGTATGGGCACGAGATAGACAAGCACCAAGCCGGGCCGCGCATCATTCAGGACCCGGACCCCAACGAGGATACGTGGACGTTTAGTGTGGACGCCAGCCTGCCGCTGTTTGCTGGCGGCGCCATCACCCACGACCAGCGCAAGGCCAGCGCCGAACTCCGGCGGCTGGACGCCACGCGCAGGCGGCTGACGCAGCTGGCCGAACAGCAGGCGCGGACCGTTGTGGACAACATGGCGCGCTCCTACCCCAAGATGGAGCTTGCGGCCCTTGCCGCGGACCGGGCGCAGCGCAATCTGGACGTGGTGCGCGACAAGTACGCGCGCGGCGCGGTCTCCATTTTGGAGCTTTTGGACGCGCAGAACCAGTCCCGCGTGCAGGAGCAGTCTGCGGTGCTGGCCGTGTATTCCTACCTTGGCGACGTGCTGGACTTCCAGCGCGCTGTTGGGTGGTTTGAGATCGACAAAACCCCCGCCGAGCGGCGCGAGTTTCTTTCGCGCTTTGGCGTCGGGACCAAGGAGTAGTCATGCGATTTTGTGGAAAACGAGCCCCCGTCCTGTGCGCCGCGCTGGCGCTGTGCCTTGCGCTGGCCGCATGCGGCGGGGAGCAGAAGCCGGAAAAGCCCGTGCTGCGGCCCGTTGTGACTATGACGGTGCCGGACCCGCAGGCCGGACGCGAGCGGACCTTCCCGGGGACGGCCCGCGCTGCCATTGAAACGCGCCTGAGCTTTCGCGTTTCCGGCGAGATAGAGCATCTGCCCGCCCGCATTGGCATGCGGGTAAAGCAGGGCGACGTGGTGGCCCGTCTGGACCCCACGGATTACCGCCTGCAAGTGGGCCGCGCCGAGGCCGCCGTGGCGCAGGCCGAGGCGTCCACCGCGCAGGCGCGCTCCGACTGGGAACGCACCCGCGCCCTGTATGAGGTGGGCAACACCTCCCGCCGCGACCTTGACCGCGCCCGCGCGCAGATTGATGCGTCCGAGGCGTCCCTGAAGGCGGCGCGGCGGCAGCTGGAACTTGCGCGCCAGCAGCTGCGCTATACGGTACTGCGCGCGCCCATGGACGGCGCACTGGCCGAAGTGCCGGTAGACGTCCACCAGACGGTTGCCGCAGGCCAGCCCGTGGCCCTCTTGACCGCAGGGCAGCGCATGGAACTTGAAGTGGGCATCCCCGACAGCCTCATCGCCAGCATCCACGCTGGCGACGCCGTTACCGTGCATTTTGACGCCCTGCCCGGCGAGGGCTTTGCAGGCTCCGTGATTGAGGTGGGCGTGGAGTCGCGCGCCGTTTCCACCTACCCCGTCAAGGTTGCCCTGACCAACGAGGCACGTGGCGTGCGCCCCGGCATGTCCGGCGAGGCGACCTTTGCCTTTGACGCCAAGAGCGCCTACGTGCTGGTGCCGCCCGTTGCCGTGGTGGGCGAAGTGGGGCAGAAGCGCTCCGTGTGGGTTGTGGACGAGGCGTCCGGCACTGTGAAACAGCGCGCTGTCACCATCGGCAAGCTGACGTCCAGTGGATTGGAGGTGCTCTCCGGCCTTGCTCCGGGCGAGAAGGTTGTTATCCGCGGCGTCCACCGCCTGAAGGACGGCCAGCGCGTGAAGGTGCAGGAGGGCAAGGCGCAGGAGGCGTGGTCATGAATATCGCCGATTGGTGCCTGAAGAATAACCGCACGGCGGGCGTTGTCATTGTGCTGGTGGCGCTGGCGGGCATTTTGTCTGCCGTGACCATGTCCAAGCGCGAGGACCCGGACTTTACCATCCGCGTGGCCCTTGTGATGACGGTGTTTCCCGGTGCGTCCCCCCAGCGTGTTGAAGAGCTGGTGACCGACACAATAGAAGAGAGCATCCGCGATATCCCGGAGGTGACAACGCTGGAATCGCAGTCGCGCACGGGCGTTTCCATCATCAAGGTGGAGTTCCACGACGGCATCCGCAATATGGAGCCGCTGTGGCGCAAGCTGCGCGAGAAGGTCTCGGACGTGACGCCGTCCTTGCCCGAGGGGTGCCGCACGCCCATGGTCAACGACGAATACGGCGACGTGTTCGGCATCTGCGTGGCGCTCACGGGCGATGGCTACTCCTACCGCGAGCTCAAGGACGCCGCGGACATGACCCGCGACGAACTGCTGAAGCTGGACCTTGTGGGCAAGGTGAACCTGTGGGGCGTTCAGGAAGAGCGGGTATTTGTGGACTTTTCCAACGCCCGCGTGGCCGGGCTTGGCATTTCGCCCTTTACCCTTGCCCGCGTTATCGACGCGCAAAACACCATCAAACCCAGCGGCCACGCCAAGGTGGGGCCGGAGCGTATCGTTATTGAACCAACGGGCGAGTTTACGTCCGTGGACGACCTGCGAAACCTCACCCTGCGCCAGCCCGGACAGAAGACGGGCATTGCCCTGTCCGACATCGCCACGGTGCGGCGCGGGTTTGTGGACCCGCCTTCGCGCATGGTGCGCTTTAACGGCCAGCCTGCGCTGCTGCTGGCGGTGTCCATGGCCGAGGGCGGCAATATCCTTGAACTGGGGCGCGAGGTCTCGGCCCGGCTGGATACGCTGCAAACCATTCTGCCCGTTGGGCTGGACTACCATATGGCGCTGTATCAGCCGCAGTACGTCAAGGACGCGCTGGGCGACTTTGGCGTGAATCTTTTGGAGTCCTTTATCTTCGTGGTTGTGGTGATGCTGCTGTTTGCGGGGCTGCGTACGGGCCTTGTGGCCGGCGCCTTGGTCCCCATGGCCATGCTCGCCTGTATGGCGGTGATGCCCGCCTTTGGGGTGGGCCTGCAACGGATGTCCAGTGCCTCACTGATTATTTCTCTGGGCATCCTCGTGGACAACGGGGTGGTGGTTAGCGAGAACATCCTTGTGCGTATGGCCTCGGGGCAGGAGCGGCGAAAGGCCGTCACCGAGGCGGTGCGCGAGTTGTGGATGCCGCTGCTTGCGGCGTCGCTGACGACAATCTTCGCGTTTTTGCCCATCCCCTTTGCGCCGTCGCAGACGGGTGAGTACACGTTTTCGCTGTTTGTGGTCATTACGTGCACGCTTTTGGCGTCGTGGCTGCTGGCGCTGACCATGGTGCCCATGCTGTCTTTTCATGTGTTGCGGCCCAAGGTGCAGCGGCAGAACTTTGAAAATCCCGCCTATCGCGCCTACCGCAGCGTTCTTGAATGGTCATTGCGCCACCGCGTGCAGTTTTTGCTGGCGGTGGTGGCCGTCTGCGCGGTGAGCGTGTGGGCCTTCCGCTACGTGCCGAAAATCTTCTTCCCGCCCAACGAGCGCGACCAGTTTATGGTGGACTTTTGGCAGCCTTACGGGTCGGACATCCGCACCACCACTGAGCGGGTGGAGCGCCTTGAGCGCGTGCTGATGGACGACCCGGAAGTCAAGGACGTGCTGACCTTTGTGGGCGCAAGCGGCCCGCGCTGGTACCTGCCCCTCGACCTTGAGGAAAGCTCGCCCAACTATGCCTCCCTTGTGGTGCGCACCACGGATACGCAGGCTGTGCAGGACGTGATGCCCCGCGTGCGCCGCGCGCTGGACGAGGGCTTTCCGGATTGCCGCCATACGGTGAAGGAGTTGATGTACGGTCCGCCTGTGGGCGCGCCCATTCAGGTGCGCATCTCCGGGCCGGATATCACCACACTCTACGACCTACGCGCCAAGGTGGCGGACGTTGTGTCCGGCACGGATGGCGTGGTGTCCGTGTGGGACGACTGGGGGCAGTGGACCAAGAAGCTGGTGGTGGATGTGAATCAGGAACAGGCCCGCCGCGCAGGGCTGACCAGTACGGATGTGGCGCTGTCCCTGCAAACGCATATGTCAGGCATGCAGGCGTCCACCTACCGCGAAGGTGACGACGCCATCCCCATTGTCCTGCGCTCCGAGGACGCCATCCGCGACGACCTCGGCAGGCTGGAGAATCTGAACGTGTATTCCTTCTCCGGTGGGAATTCCGTGCCGCTTTTGCAGGTGGCGCGCACGCGCCTGACGTGGCAGCCGCCGGACATCCGGCGCCGCGATGGCGCGCGCACCCTGACCGTGAAGGCCGACCTTGAGGGGCGCTTTCCTTCGCAGGCCATGGCGGACATTGCGCCGCGCATTGCGAAGCTGATGGATTCCCCGGACTGGCCGGTGGGTTATTATGTGGAATACGGCGGCGAGCAGGAAAAGAACGGCGAGTCGCAGGCGTCCATTATGCAGAATCTGCCATGGGCGCTGGGGCTGCTTGTGTTCATCCTTGTGGCGCAGTTTAATTCACTGCGGCGGCCCACGATTATTCTGCTGACCCTGCCGCCCATGATGGTGGGCATCACGTGGGGCATGCTGGCCACCAACGCGCCCTTTGGCTTTATGGCCATGCTGGGCATGATTAGTTTGACGGGCATCATCGTCAACAACGCCATTATGCTCATAGACCAGATTGAATTGCTGCGCGCCACGGCGCTGGAGGCGCGGGACGCGGTGATGCTGGGGGCGCTGAAACGCGCGCGGCCCATCCTGATGACCACCGTGACGACCATCATTGGCATGATTCCGCTGGCCCTGCAGGGCGGTGAGTTGTGGCGGCCCATGGCGGTGTGCATCATCTCCGGATTGGCCTTTGCCACGGTGCTGACCCTGCTCCTGTGCCCCGTGCTGTATTCGCTGGCCTTTGGCATACGCTTCAAGGGCTGGCACTGGGACCCGGACGTTGCTGACAAGGCAGACAGCTGACGGGCGACGAAACACACGACAAGCGGCCCGCATTCCCAGAAGGGGAGTGCGGGCCGCTTTTTTTGCGCTGTGGTGGCGGGGCGAGGCTTAGGGCGCGCCCACCTTGTCGATGACGGCGTCGAGCAAAACGCCCATGTCCGCAAGGGGTTTGATGAACACGTCGCCACTGGTCATGCCGATGTCTTTGAGCTCCGAGGGCAGCTTAAAGTTGGTGGAGCCGGTGTGAATGAGAAAGTGCGTGTGCGGACTTTTGCCATGGGCCTGCACAATGAATTCGCTTCCGGCCATGCCGGGCAGGCGCATGTCGATGACGCCGAGGGAGATTTCTCCCGTGGCGATGATGTTCATGGCGTCCTCGCCATTGGAGGCGGTGCGCACCTCGAAGCCTTCGTCCTCAAAGTAGGCTTCTAAGTTCTCGCGCACCATCTGCTCGTCATCAAGGATGAGTATGATCGGGTTCGTCTGACTCATTGGTTTCCTGCCCGATTGGCAGCCACAGCTTGAATGTCGTCCCCTTGCCGGGTTCGGCCTCAACATCAAAGCGGCCACCGTGATTGTTCGTTATGATGAAGTAGGACACTGACAGGCCAAGGCCCGTGCCTATGCCCACATCCTTGGTGGTGAAAAACGGTTCAAAGACGCGTTTGCGGGTTTTTTCGTCCATGCCGGGGCCATTGTCCTGCACCTCTATGCGGGCCATGGACCCTTCGCGCGCGGTGCGCACGGTGATGCGCGGCTTCCAGCCCTCGCCGCCTTTATATTCGCTCATGGCTTGGGCGGCGTTTTTGAGAAGGTTCAGCAGCACCTGCTCCAGTTCCGAGGCAATGCATGAGATGCCGGGGAGGCTGTCGTCGTACTCCCTGATGATGGCCGTGTTGCGGAAGTCGTACTTCTTTTTCAGGTCGTAGTCGTTTTCGGCCAGCTCGATGGTTCTGTCCAGCAGGGTGCCAAGGTCCTCCATGGACCGGCGCGACTCGCTCATGCGGCTAAAGTTGAGCATGTTGCGCACAATGCGCGCGGCGCGTTCGCCGGATTCGCGGATGCCGTCAAGAAACCGCAATATCTTTCGTTGTTCCATGAAAGCGCGGATGGCGTCAATTTCACAGCCCACGTCCTGCGCGGCCTTGACCGACGCGGGGAGCTCCGTGGACAGGCGGCGCTGGATGTTCTGCACGCCCTGCAGGATGGCCCCGAGGGGGTTGTTAATCTCGTGCGCCATGCCGGCGGCCAGCCCGCCAACACTCATCATCTTCTCCGTCTGGATCATCATGTCCTCAAGGCGGGCGCGCTGGGTGACGTCGTCTATGCGGATAACCGCGCCCACCACGCCGCTGACTACCAGCGGGTAGATGAGGATGTCCACATACACGTCATCGCCCGAGGGACCAGACATGGTGACCTTCTCCTCCGTGACCGGGGCGCTTTGGCGGATGGCGCGTGCGGCGGAGGCGGCAAAGGGCGCAAAGCCCGGCCAGCAGGATGTAATATGCTGCTTGATGGCGCCTTTTTCCTCTACGCCGGTGAGCTTCTCCGCCGCGCGGTTCCAGTGGGTGACGTGGCCGTGTACGTCCACGCCGATGATGACCGAGGGCATGGAGTTGATGATGTTGTCCAGATAGCCCTGCGTCTGGCGCAGTTCCTCTTCGGCGCGTTTGCGGTCTGTGATGTCGCGCATGCTGGCGAGGATGAGGTCTCGTTCGTTGATGGTGATGGGGCAGAGGTAGACCTCCGCCAAAAAGTAGGAGTCGTCCCCCGGGCGGCGCGTTTCCCATTCAAAGAGGTCCGGTTGCCCGCGCAGGGCTTTTTCCCAGTGGTGGCGCAGGGTGTCCACGGGCGCGCCGGGGCCGGAAAGGTCACGGCTGATGGAGAGGGTGAGCGCCTGCTCGCGCGTAACGCCAAACATTTGGAGCATACGGGCGTTGGCGTCCACAATGAAGCCCTTGTCGTTATGCAGGATGACGGCGTCGTGCACGCTGTTGAAGATGGTCAGCAGCGACTGCTCCGACTCGCGCAGGGAGCTTTCGGCGCGGCTGAGCTGGCCGATGCGCAGTTCCAGCACTTGCAGGGTTTCCTGCAGGCGTGTGGTCATGAAGTTGAACGCCTGCACCAGAATGCCTACCTCGTCGTGCTGGTCGAGGGCGATGCGGCGGCTGTAGTCGCCGTCGGCAATGGCAAGGGCCATGTCCTTGGCCATGGTGATGGGGCGGGCAATGCGTGCGGCCACAAACCACATGATGCCAAGGCCAAAGAGGAGCAGCAGCGCCGAAATGCCCCCAAGGGTCCACGCGCGGGTTTTGGCCTGTTGGTGAATGCTGCCTGTGGGCAAGCTGACGTACACGCTCCATGGCGCTTCCAGTGCGCCGAACTCAATGGGGAGGAAGACCTCGTACACATCCTCGTCCGCGGCGGGGGAGGCCCAGGAGTCGCCGCGCAGGATGCGGTCGAACGCTGTGGTGTAAAAGTCGGTGATAAGGGTGTTGGCAGGCTGGCCGAAGAGGTCCGGCTGTCTGGTGACGCCAGCCAGCATGCCGCTGTTGGTGATGATGGCCAGCGTGCCCTTGTCGTGCATGATATTGGCTTCATCCACCATGCTTTGGATAAAGCCAACGCTGAGGTCCGCCCCGGCCACGCCAAGAAATTCCCCGTACACGATGATGGGCACGCAGACGCTGACCATGGCCAGCTGGTGCCCGCGCACAAGGTAGGTCTCCGGGTCGAGTATGAGGGGCTTTCGGTAGAGCTTGGTGAGGGTGTAGTAGTTGCCGCCGGGTTTGTCGTAGTCCACGCTGGGTTCCAGATGGATGCCGCCCCAGCGGTTCCAGTAGGGCAAAAAGCGGCCCGTGCTGTCGTGTCCGGGCGCGTTGCGGAATTCCTTGTCGCGCCCGTCAAAGGCGTCCGGCTCCCACACGCACCATACGCCCAGCAGGTCGGGGTGCTGGTCCAGCACCTCCTTGAGCATAATGTTCACCCGTTGGCGGTCGTTGGGCATGCCGCCTTTTTGGGTGCTCTCCAGCACAACGCCGATATTGAGCGCGGTGTTGACGACCTCAAGGAGCTGGTTGCGCACCACGGATGCGGCGTCCGCCGCCACGGTGCGCGCCCGCTGCACGCCCAGTTCTGTTGCGTCGTTCCAGAACTGTATGCCTGTGTAGACGCTGAGAATGATGGCTGTGGCAACAAGGCACGCCCCAAAGGAGAGGATGATCTTCAGCTTGAGGGAGCGCAGTTCCAGCATCGTCCTTCCGGGTGGCTCCGCCAAAGCTTGTGCGGGCCGGGCCAAATGTTGTGCGGGGTACGAACGTGAACGCTCTTTTACAGATAGCAGAAAAGCGCAGACAGGTGAATGTTGCCGTGCTGTGGGGATGTATTTTGGATGGAGGAAACGTGCAGGGCGCCGGCGGTGCCTGACATGCCCGCGCGCTACGCTGAAAAATCAGGCGCCCTCGCCTCTTGTGCGCGGTGTGGCGCAGGCCGCTTGGGCCGAGGTGCCCGCACGCTGTGGATGGAAGGCGCGAAGGTGCGCGGAGCGGGCGGTTGGGGGCAGGGGCTGGATGGGGCAAAGGGAACCGCACACTCGTGGCACAGCGGCGGAGCGCCGGGCGCGCTCTGTGCGCCCGGCGTTACGTCAGGCGTCACGCCCCGCGTCACGCAGGTCGCCGCGTGGGGCTGTGCCGAGCGCGGCGCCGGGAGCCGGGAGCCGGAAAACGGGAACTGCGGCCTTTAGGCCTCTGCCGCGGCGCTGTGGAGCATGGCGCGCACGCAGCGCAGTTGCTCGTAGGAGTAGGATCCGCCAAAGGCCTCGTGCACCGGGCCGATGCCGGGGATGCCCTTCTCCTGCGCCGAGGTGATGGCCGTGGCGATTTCCGTCGCGTCGGCTTCGCTGAGTCCCGCAACGTCCGTGGCGGCAAGAACGTCATGCTCCACGGCGGTGATGAGGTGCTTCCAGATGGTGGTCGCGGCCAGCCCGCGCGCCTGGGTGACGGCGTCCACGGAGCCGTGCTCGCGGAAGAGGTCGATGCTTTTTTGAACGGTGGCGCTGATGGCCTCGCGCGTGGGTTTGGCCTTGGGCTGGGCGGCGGGAACGTCCGGCAGTTCGGGCACGTCATCCGGGCGGCCGTTCTCCTCCTCCCACGTGCTGATGGCGCCTAGGAAGGGTGTAGCATAGGCTTTGAGCTTGGCCTGACCTACGCCGTGCAGAACGCCCATCTCCTCCGGCGAGTGGGGGCGGAAGCGGACCATCTCAAGCAGGGTCCGGTCCGGCAGGACGGCGTAGGGCGGCACGCCCTGCTGTTTGGAAATGGACAGGCGCAACTCGCGCAGGACATCGAAGAGGCCGCGTGCGTCGGCTGTGGCGAGGGTGTCGTGCTCATCGGCGCGCACGGCCTTGGAGCGCGAGCGGCCAGCCCCGCGCGCGGTGACCGGGTCCTTGCGCAGGGTGACGGTGCGCTCGCCGCGCAGCACTTCCCAACTGGCATTATTGAGCAGCAGGCTGCCGTAGCCTTCCATATCCACGCGCAACAGGCCAACAGCTGCAAGCTGGCGGTACACGGACTGCCAGCCCTTGCGGTCCAGCTCCTGCCCGCAGCCAAAAGTTTTGAGGCAGTCGTGCCCCATGTTCTTGACGCGCACGGTCTCCTTGCCCATCAGCACGTCCGCAAGGTGCCCCGCGCCAAAGCGCTGCTCCGTGCGGAAAATGCAGGACAGCGCCTTTTGCGCCGCGATGGTGGCGTCCCATGTTTCCACGGGGGTGAGGCAGTTGTCGCAGTTGCCGCAGCCGCCGGAGTGCTCCTCGCCAAAGTAGCCGAGCAGGGCCGTGCGGCGGCAGGTGGCTGTTTCGCAAAAGCCGAGCATGGCGTCCAGCTTGCGGGCTTCCACGCGCTTCCTGTCCGTGCTGGCGCCGCCGGAGTCCAGCATGCGGCGGAGCATAACCACATCCGCAAGGCCATAGGCCATCCACGCATCGGCGGGCAGACCGTCGCGGCCCGCGCGGCCGGTTTCCTGATGGTAGGCCTCCAGACTCTTGGGCGGGTCCATGTGCGCCACAAAGCGGACGTTGGGCTTGTCCACACCCATGCCAAAGGCCACCGTGGCGACCATTACAAGGCCCTCCTCACGCATAAAGCGCTCCAGATGCAGGCGGCGTTCCGCCTGCGAAAGGCCTGCGTGGTAGGGCAGGGCGGCGATGCCCTGCTTGCTCAGCCAGCTGGCGGTGTCCTCCACCTTTTTTCGCGACATGCGGTAGACAATGCCCGCGTCGCCCTTGTGCCGCTGGGTGATGAAGCGCAGCAGCTGGCGCTTGGCGTTGTCTTTGGGGACGATGGTGTAGGTGATGTTTGGCCTGTCGAACCCTGCGGAAAAGACGCGTGCGCCTGTGAAATTCAGCTGATTGATGATGTCCGCGCGGGTGGGGCCGTCCGCCGTGGCGGTAAGGGCGATGCGCGGCACGCCGGGCCAGTGGTCGGCCAGAGTGCCCAGCTGGGTGTACTCCGGGCGGAAGTCATGCCCCCACTGCGACACGCAGTGCGCTTCGTCAATGGCAAACAGGGCGATGGGCAGGCCTTTGAGCATGTTCAGGAAATGCGGCTGAAGCAGACGCTCCGGCGCGACGTAGACGAGGTCGTACTCTCCGGCGACCATGCGGCGCTCCGCGTCGGCGGCCTCCTGCGGGGGCAGGCTGGAGTTGATGTACGCGGCGCGCACGCCCATCTGGACAAGGCTTTGTACCTGATCCTGCATCAGGGCGATAAGCGGCGAGACCACAATGCCCACCCCATGGCGAACCATGGCGGGAATCTGATAGCACAGGGACTTGCCGCCGCCCGTTGGCATAAGCACGAGGGCGTCGCCCCCGCCGCATACATGCTCAATGATGGGCTGCTGGAGTCCCTGAAAGTCGCGGAATCCGAATGTGTCTCGAAGAATGTCCAAGGGTGCGGGTGCCATTATACCTCCTGGCCTGCGTCGTGCCCCGGCGTGATACCTGAATCCGCCGCCGAACACAAAGGGGGAGGCAGGGGGCGGGTCATGAAGATGTCACACAGAATTCACGTCCGGGTCACCTGCGCTGGAATGAGTGGAGTATGTGTCGGACGTCGAACGCCCCCGGGAGGGAACAACCGGTGTTGTCCGGGGGCTTGGCCTAACCATTTACGGGGAGAGACCATGCTGGAAGCCATACGTGGATTCGGGCAGGGATTGTTATTTGGGCGCGAGGATGCCGCCCGCCTTTCGCATGATGATGCAACACATTTTGCCTTTTTGACCGGGCATGGCCGCCTGCGGCTGGAGCGGTTTTTGGGGCAGGGGAACCCTGTGGCCCTGTTTCTGCTGGAGGCCGACAACTTTGTGGTCTTCCGCGATATTTACGGCAGCCTTATTGCCGACCGCATCAACAGTGCCATGCTGGACGAGGCGCAGGCGCTGGCCGATGAGCTTTTGCGCGGGTGTCACGTGCGCTTTGTGGAAAGCATTGAACCCGGGCGCGTGGTGGTGCTGTGCGGCGAGGACGAATGGGACAGGGACGCCCTTGAAGACGTGGCCCTCGCCTTTCGCCTCAAGGTGCGAAGCCGCATCAAGCAGGAGGCGCTGAACCTGACGGGGCAGTCGCTGAACGTGCAGTCGGGCTTTGGCCTGTTGGATGGCGGCGACAAGGACCTGGAGGCCAGCGTCTAC
>NZ_JBUDSW010000036.1:0-18589 GCF_054921475.1 Desulfobaculum sp.
GGGCACGGGCACGGATCGGCCATGGCTCCTCCAAATCGCTCGTCAGGTCGGGCAGTCTTTCATTGTAGATGATGGCGGGGGTGCGTCAAGATGCCGGGCGGAGAAAAGGGCCGCAGGCGCGTGCTTAACTGGTAAACCGTAGAGATACATGATAATGGATGAAGGCTGCCGGGACGTCCCGTTCCGGCCAATATTACGAGAGGACGGAAGCTACACGTAATGACCCGCTTTTTCGCCTGGATTGGTGCCGGAACCATCGCCCTCGTTCATGAGATGGGCAGTATGGCCCTGCTGTTTGCCGACGCGTGCGCGTGGCTGGTGCGGCGGCCGTTTCGGCTGTCCCTCTTTTTTCGGCAGATGGAGTTTGTGGGGGTGCGCTCGCTGTTTGTGGTGGCGCTGACCTCGCTCTTCACCGGTATGGTGCTGGCCCTGCAGACCTACTACGCCTTCCGCCTTTTTTCCGCGGAGTCCCTTGTGGGGGCCACGGTGGCGCTGTCCATGACCCGCGAGCTTGGGCCCGTCATCACTGCGCTGATGGTTACGGGGCGCGCCGGATCGGCCATTGCGGCGGAAATTGGCACCATGCGCGTGACCGAACAGGTGGACGCGCTGACGGTAATGGCCATCAATCCCGTGCAGTATCTTGCCGTGCCGCGCATCATTGCGGGGCTGGTGATGCTGCCGCTACTGACTGTTTTGTCCGACTTTGTGGGCATGGTTGGCGGGTATTTGGTGGGCGTGAAGCTCCTTGGCATCAATGCCGCCATTTTCATGAACAAGGTCTATGAACTTGTGGCGCTTGAGGATATTTATAACGGACTCATCAAGGCCGCCGTGTTCGGCGTTATTCTGACACTGGTTGGCTGCTACAAGGGCTTTACCACCACTGGCGGGGCCGAGGGTGTGGGCCGGGCCACCACGCAGTCCGTGGTGCTGTCCTCCGTGCTTATTTTGGCCAGCGACTACGTGCTGACGGCACTGATGATGTAGGACGATATGCAACCGATTATTACCTGCGAAAATCTCCAGAAGAGCTTTGGCGAGCAGGCCGTCCTGCGCGGACTGGACCTTGCCGTGAAGCCGGACGCCGTCAGTGTTATCATTGGCCGCAGTGGCGGCGGCAAGTCGGTGCTGCTCAAGCATCTTATTGGTCTTATGCGGCCGGATTCGGGGCGTGTGGTGGTGGATGGGCAGGACATAACGGCCTTTTCGGAAAAGGACCTTGTGCCCGTGCGCAAAAAGTTCGGCCTGCTGTTTCAGGAGGCCGCGCTGTTCGACTCCATGACCGTGGAGGAGAACGTGGCGTTTCCCCTTGTGGAGCACACGTCTCTCTCGCGCAGCGACATCCGCGACATCGTGCACGACAAGCTGGCGGCGGTTGGCCTGTCCGGCGCCGGGGCCAAGATGCCTGCGGAGCTGTCCGGCGGCATGCGCAAGCGCGTCGGCCTTGCCCGCGCTGTGGCGCTGGACCCGAAAATCGTGCTCTTTGACGAGCCGACATCCGGGCTGGACCCGGTGATGTCTGCTGCTATCAATGACCTCATCCTGCGCACGCAGAGCGAATTTGGCGCAACGTGTGTGGTCATCAGTCATGATATTCAGGCCACTATGGCCATTGCGGACGATATTTTCATGCTGTACGACGGGCGCATCATTGCCAGCGGCACACCGCAGGACATTCAGAATGCGGATGATCCCGTGGTACAGCAGTTCATTCAGGGGCGCGCGGACGGCCCCATTGGCCTGACGTAACCCCGCCCCTTGTGCGGGACAATGGACCCAGACAAAGAGAGAGCGTATGGCTGGCAAAAGTGGAGCCGAGGTCAAGGTCGGCATCTTCGTATTCATTGCCGTGGTGCTGCTTGCCTTCATGTCAATGCAGGTGGGCGAAACGGATTTTTTGCGCGGCGGCGTGTATGACGTCAACGTCTACTTCGACAGCGTCACCGGCCTGAAGCCGGGCGCACCCGTAGAGATTGCGGGCATTGAGGTAGGACGCGTCAGCGACATCCGTCTGGACGACGGACGCGCGCGGCTGACCCTGGAACTGCGTGAGGATATCTCCCTGCGCTCCGATGCGCAGGCAAGCATCATGACCCGGGGCGTGCTTGGCGACAAGTATGTCTCCCTGTCCGTTGGCTCGCGCGAGCTGCCCCAGATTGCCGAGGGCGGCGTTATTCAGCGTACGGACCGTTCGGCGGACCTTGAAGTGCTCATGAAAAAGGTCGGCCAGATTGCCGACGACATTGGCTCGGTGTCCAAGAGCGTGTCCAGCGTTATGGGCGGGCCTGATGGCGAACGCGACCTGCGGCGTACCTTCCACAGCATGCGCGACCTTGCCGTCACCCTGAACGACATGGTCCAGCGCAACGTGGAGAGCATTGACCTCATCGTCGCCAACATGCGCGACTTCTCCACGGACCTGAAGGATATCTCCTCGGCCAACAAGCAGAACATCAACTCCATCATCACCAATTTCGAATCCGCCTCCACGGGCCTCAAGGGGACCTTGAACCGCATGGACAGTGTGCTTGCCAAGATTGACGAAGGGCAGGGCACGGCAGGACGGCTGGTGAACGATGAGGAGATGGGCCAGAACCTGCACGAGGCCGTGGCCTCGCTGGAGAGCGTGACCCGTAAAATTGACGAAGGGCAGGGCACCCTTGGCAAGTTGGTCAACGATGATACCACCGCCCGCAAGCTGGACCGCGCGCTGGAAGGCATCAACACCTATCTGGGCAAGCAGGAGAGCTTCAAGACCAGTGTGGACTTTTCCGCCGAATATCTGGCGGACTCCGGCGACACCAAAACCTACCTGAACATGCTTATCGAGCCGTCCGCGGACCACTTCTACATGGTGGGCGTTGTCTCCGACCCCAAGGGCCGCACCAAGGAGACCGAAACCACCACCACCCGCATCGACGGCAGCGGCAACCGCTCCACCGTGACGGAACTTGAAGAGAAGACCGAGCGCGACCAGATCAAGTTCAACGCGCAGATTGGCAAGCGCTGGGGCGACCTTGCCCTGCGTGGCGGCTTGTTTGAATCCACAGGCGGCGCGGGCGCGGACTACTACCTGTGGGACGACCGCGTGAAGCTGACCTTCGAGGCCTTTGACTTTGACGACGATGACCCGCCGCATCTCAAGGCCGGAGCCAAGCTTTTCTTCATGAAGAACTTCTACGCCATGGCCGGTGTGGACGACTTTGCCAGCGATTCCGGGGACAGCTCCTTCTACACGGGCCTTGGGCTGTACTTCACCGACGACGACATCAAGTACCTGATCGGCAACGCGCCGGTGCCCATGGGCGATTAGCATGAAGCTCGCCATCATTTCCGATACCCACGCCTACGACGTGACGCCGTGGATGGAGGCCGTGTACGAGCGGTACCTTGCCCCGGCGGATGTGCTGCTCCATTGCGGCGATTTTGCCAGCATGTCCGTGTGGGCGTGGCTGGCCCAGCATCCCGCGTTCCACGCCGTGGCGGGCAATATGGACGATTACAGCCTGTCGCAGGAGCTGGACGTGCGCCGCTCTCTGCGGCTCTCCGGCGTGGAGATCACCATGGTCCACGGTTTTGGCTACGGCCCGCGAGTGGGGCTTTCCGCTTCGCTGGCACGGGCCTTTGACGGGCAGGCGGACCTTGTGTGCTTTGGGCACACGCACCAGCCGGAATGGGCGCGCTATGGCGCGCTGCGCGTGGTAAACCCCGGCAGCCTGCGCGAGGGCGGGGTGGACCCGACGTTGGCCTATGTGACCATTGGTCCGGATGGTGACCTGACGCATGAATCCGTGTCCGTTCCGGGCACGGTAGAGGCCGTGCTGCGCGGCGGCGCATAGCGCCCCGGCGCGCTGTGGCGGCGCAAACGTGAATCTGGCCCCGCCCATGCGGCGGGTCTGGCGTCCGGCAAGGACGCCGCGAGGGAAGATATGCAGTTTCGCACCGAAAAGGACAGCCTTGGGCCGCGCAAAGTGCCGCAGGACGCCTACTATGGCGTGCAGACCGTGCGCGCGCTGGAAAATTTTCAGATAACGGGTATTCCGTTTTCGCATTTTACCCGGCTGGTGCAGGCTGTGGCCTGTGTCAAAAAGGCCGCCGCCATGGCCAACCGCGACCTTGGCCTGCTGGACGACACCATCTGCGACGCCATCGTCCAAGCCGCGCGCGAGGTGCGCGAAGGCCACTTTGACGAGCATTTTCCCGTGGACGTTATTCAGGGCGGTGCTGGAACCTCGGTGAACATGAACGCCAACGAGGTCATCTGCAACCGCGCGCTGGAAATCTTGGGGCATGAGCGGGGCGAGTACCAGCACATCCACCCCAACAACCACGTCAACCTGTCCCAGTCCACCAACGACGTGTACCCCACCAGCCTGAAAATTGCGCTGACGTGGTACTGCCATGACCTGCTCAAGGAAATGGACGCTCTTGTGGCCGCGTTTCAGGCCAAGGGCGACGAGTTTGCGGACATCATCAAGATGGGCCGCACCCAGTTGCAGGACGCTGTGCCCATGACCCTTGGGCAGGAATTTGCGGCCTACGGCGTGACCATTGGCGAAGACGCCGTCCGCTTGGAAGAGGCCGTGGAGCATCTGCGGGAGTCCAACATGGGTGCAACGGCCATCGGCACGGGCATCAACACCGTCGAAGGCTACGCCGCCGCGGTGTGCGGCAAGCTGGCGGACATCACCGGGCTGAACATCGTGCCTGCGGCCAACCTTATCGAGGCCACCAGCGATACGGGCGTGTTCGTGCTGGTGTCCGGCATTCTCAAGCGTATTTCCGTCAAGCTGTCCAAGGTCTGCAATGACCTGCGCCTGCTCTCCTCCGGGCCGTACACCGGCTTTAATGAAATCAACCTGCCGCCCATGCAGCCCGGCTCCAGCATCATGCCCGGCAAGGTGAACCCGGTCATCCCCGAGGCTGTGAATCAGGTGTGCTATCAGGTTATCGGCAACGACGTGACCGTGACCCTTGCCGCGGAAGCCGGCCAGCTGGAACTGAACGTTTTTGAACCCATCATCGCCTTCAACCTGTTCCAGTCCGTGGATATGTTGGCCCGAGCGTGCTTTATGCTGCGCAAGCGGTGCATTGACGGCATCACAGCCAACAAGGAACGCTGTGAGGAGATGGTCCACCGCTCCGTTGGCGCGGTCACGGCCCTTGCGCCCTATATCGGGTACGAGGCCGCCGCGGCCCTTGCCAAGGAATCCGCCTGCAACCAGCGCCCGCTGATTGATTTGGTGGTGGAGCATGGCCACATGAGCCGCGAGGACGCCGAACATGTCCTCGACCCCCTCTCCATGACCCGCCCGAAGCCCAGCGCCAAAAAGGGTGGCGAGTAGCCCCGCCGCTTGAAGGTGAGAGGGCAGCGCGCTGGCGCGAGTAGTGCCCGCAGAGACACAGGGAAATGCACGTCCTTGCAGGGCGTCACCCCGCGCGCTAGTAGAGGAAAACCACGCCGCTGAGGAACGTGACCCCAGCGCGCCGGAAGAGGCGCTATCCAAAATGAAGAGCCTTGGCCACAACGGGCGAGAGCGATGACATTTTGAGCGCCGCACCGTTTACGGTGCGGCGCTTTTTTGCGCCCAGCGTCTGGCGCCCTGTGTCTGTGGACTTGTCTCTTGCTGTGTTCGGCGCTGTGTCGGGGAGGCTGTGTCTGGGGAGAGGCTGTCTTTCGGGCGGTGTTCGTGCCCTCATCTGGGGGCCTGCGCGGGGCACTGTGCGCGCCGTGAATTGCCAAGGATGCGGCCCCCGGGCGTGGCGGTTGGCAGGTGAACGAGGACGCATCGCGGCACTGCGCTGGCGGCCATGGGAGCGCGGCATACAAAAAGGCCCCCTCCGAAGAGGGGGCCTTGGAACTGCCGGTGTGGGCAGAGTGGTCAGCGCGTGTGCTAGCCCAAGAGCTGCATGGCCATACGCGGGAGCGAGTTGGCCTGGGAAAGCATGGCAACGCCGGCCTGCGCCTTGATCTGCTGGCGCGTGAACTCGGTCATCTCGGTGGCAACGTCCACGTCGGAGATGCGGGATTCAGCGGACTGCAGGTTCTCGGCCTGAATGGTCACGTTGGAGATGGTGGCGCTCAGGCGGTTCTGCATGGCACCGAGGTCGGCACGGATCTTGTCCTTGGACTGGATGGCGTTGTCGATGGCGTCCAGTGCCTTGGCGGCGTTGGCCTGAGTGGAGATGTTGTGGCCTGCATTGGTATTATCAATGTCGTTACCAAGGCCAAGGGCACTGGCAGTCGAGTCGCCAATCTTGACGTCGTAGAAGTCTTCAGCGTCGTCGTTCTTGGTGCCGAAGTGCACGCGCATGGCGCCGGAACCGTCGCTGGTGTCGTGCGCCGCGGACAGGTTGCCGTTGAGCAGGTGAATACCGTTGAAGTCCGTGGCGTTGGCGATACGGGTGATTTCAGAAGCCATGGACTGGTACTCGGAGTCGATGATCGCGCGCTGGTCGGCGTTGTAGGTACCGGTAGCGGCCTGCTCGGCGAGTTCCTTCATACGGATGAGCTTTTCGTCGATGACGCCGAGGGCGCCGTCAGCGGTCTGCACCATGGAGATGGCGTCGTTGGCGTTACGTGCACCCTGGTGCAGGGCGGCAACGTCGGAGCGCATCATTTCACGGACAGCCAGACCGGCTGCGTCGTCAGCTGCAGTGCCGACACGCAGGCCGGAGGACAGACGACGGGTGGAAGTGCCCAGAGCACCGTAGGATTCACTCAGGTTGCGAGCGGCATTGGCGGCCATCATGTTGTGGTTGATTACCAGAGACATAGTATTCCCTCCATAGATGTAATTTCAGCGTCCTTGCTGAGTTGGGCCCGTGCCCGTAATCACTTGCTAAGTATTTCGGCGGCTAAGGCGAAAGTGTTTAGGGAAAAAATGTCTTTTTTTCATGAAAGTCTAGAAAACCCGCGCCAACTCTATGTTCCGAGGATGTTGAAAGTTTTGCGAAACGCTCTGTTTTGCATGCGCAATTGTCGTTAAAAAGCGGCAAATTGGCCCAAAACAGCCCATAAAGGCATGTTGAGACATTATCAAAAGAATGCGTGAAGCACCCCGGGCGGGGTGATGGTCTGCAAGAAAAAGGGGTTGGGAGAGGGGGTGCGAAGAGCGCTGAGTGGAAAAGGCGCAGGCGGCGGCATCTGCGCGGGGCGTCACACTGCCGGATGCGGCGGATGGACCATTATCATTAGAAGGGCGGATTTGGCGGCGGGCTGTGCCGCATCACGGGGAGAAAGGCGGGATTACTCGGCGGACTCCGGCTTTTGGACCGTATCCCAAACCGGGCTGTCGAAGAGATTGGCAAGAATGGTGTCCGAGACGACCATGCCCGTCTTGGACAGGCGCAGGTAGCCGCCGCTCATGCGGATGAGGCCGTTTTGCCGCAGGGCCTGCACCATGGGGGCGAAATCCTCGGTAAAGCTGCGGCCCGTCATGGCCTTGTACGCGCCAAGGCGCAGCCCGCGCGAGGTGCGCAGGCGCAGCATGATCATTTCCTTAAGGCGGGTGACGAAATCCAGTTCCTCGGCGTTGGCGTCAAGGGTTTCGCTGCGCAGGGCGGTGGCGTAGTCGCGCGGGGCGCAGGGCACCTGCCAGCGGCGGCCACGGATGGTGGAAACGGCGGACGGACCAACGCCGAGATAGTCGCGGCCCTCCCAGTAGCCAAGGTTGTGGCGGCTGGTAAAGCCCATGCGGGCAAAGTTGGAAATCTCGTATTGCAGGTAGCCCATGGATTCGAGGTATTCCGCGCCATAGATGAACATCTTGGACAGTTCCTCGTCTCCGGCGAATTCCAGCTCTCCGCGTTCGTCACTGTCAGCGAGGGGAGTGCCGGGTTCGATGGTCAGGCCGTAGCAGGACAGGTGGTCGGGCTTCCACTTCACCACGCGGCGCAGTTGGCCCAGCCATTCGGACAGGCGCTGGCCGGGCAGGCCCCAGATGAGGTCCACGCTGATGTTTTGAAATCCTACCATGCGCGCGGTGTCAAAGGCGGCGCGCGCCTCGGCGCCGCTATGCGGGCGGCCAAGCAGGCGCAGGGCCTCGTCGTCGGTGCTTTGCACGCCCATGCTCAGGCGGTTGACGCCAAGGGAGCGGATGCCGTGCAGATAGGACCAGTCCGTCAGGGACTCCGGGTTGGCCTCGATGGTGAATTCCAGATTCGTCTTGAAGGAAAAGGAGTCGCGGATGGCGGTGACGATGTTCGTCAGCAGCGGCAGGGGGAGCAGGCTGGGGGTGCCGCCGCCGAAAAAGATGGTGCGCAGCTCCGGATGGTCGAGGCGTTTGCCCCAGTAGCGGATTTCCTTGCTGACCAAGGCGGCATAGCCGCGCATATCGCCGTCGGCAGGGGGGCCGGAATGAAAGGCGCAGTAGCGGCATTTGCGGGTGCAGAAAGGGACGTGGACGTACAGGAGCATGCGGCGCGAGTCTCGTGTTGGAGGTGGTGTGGGCGGTGAATCAGCGGATGATATACGCTGGTCGCGGCCGACGGGCAAGCGGCGAAGTGGTTACGACCGCCGCTTTGTGGTGCGGCGCTGGGCCGGAGCCGTACGGCGGGGGCGGCGCGGCGCACTGCGGCGCGGACCAAGGGCCGACCACGCGACAAGCCCAACAATCGCGGCCACCACGCCATGTACGGCGGCGGGCAGTACATAGGTGAGCAGGCGGTCGGTCAGTGCGGTGCTGACAATGGCCGTGTGGCCAAGGTCCGCCAGCGGACTGCACCATGTGAACAGGCTGTAGGCGTACTTGCCGGACGTCAGCTTCAGCAGGCCGATGAACAGCGCGCTGTGGGCTACGCCCCACAGGATGCCGGCGACAAGCCCCATCCCCCGCTTGGCAAAGGCCGCCCCCAGCACAAGGCCGGGCAGCCCCGCGGCGATAATGGCCGCGTACTTGGGCCACTCCACAGGGGAGAGGAACAGGGTGGAACGGTACAGAGTCTCTTCCAGCATGGGCTATTTGGATTCGGGTTTGATCTCGTGCTTGTAGCGTTCGTTTTCGCTGTAAAGGCAGCCGCAGTACTGCTGGCGGTAGATGCCCCACTCCTTGGACGTATCAATGCCTTCCTTCCAGCCTTCGCGGAAGTCCTGGTAGTGGAAGGCGGACGGGCATCCGGCCTGCATGTCGCGGCCCACCTGCGCGATGACGTCGTGCTTTTGGAACTTGCTGTAGAGCAGTGTGGTGGAGAACGCGTCAAAGCGCCCGCGTCCGGCGATTTGGGCCGTGCGTTCAAGGCGCATGGTGTAGCAGTGGAAACAGCGGTTCTGCTCGCGGAAGCTCACGGCGCGGAAGTACTTTTGCGTGTCGTATTCCTCGTCCTTGACGATGACCTTGAAGCCGAGGCGTTCGGCCACTTCCAGCGCGCCGTCGCGGCGGCGCTTGTACTCCATGAGCGGGTGGATATTCGGGTTGTAGAAAAAGCCCGTCACCTCAAAGCCCGCGTCCTGAAGGCGGCGCACAGGGGCAATGGCGCATGGGCCGCAGCACATGTGCAGGAGGATTCGTGGCATAGTCGTTCCTTTTGGCTGTTGGAGAAGCGGGGCGCCCGTGTGGACGCCCCGCCGTGGTTTGCGGATTTATTGCGGCTGGATGATGATGCTGACGCCGAACTCGCTTTCCAGTTCGCACAGCTTGGTGCGCTTGTGGTTGGAGAGGTAGGAGGCCAGTTCGCAGTCGCAGGGGTATTCAATGCTGTCGGTGGTGCCGTTTTTGCGCAGCAGGCGGAAGATATGCTTCAGGGCCTGCAGGGACTGCCACTCCAGATTGCGGCGCGTGCCGGTACCGCCGCAGCAGGGGCACGGCTCCGTGCTGACGGACAGCGCGGAGGAGCCAAGGCGCTGGCGCACCATCTCCATAAGGCCAAAGCGCGACAGGCGGCCCACATCCGTGCGGGCGCGGTCCATCTTCACGGCGGCGCGCATGGTTTTTTCCACATCGCGGCAGTGGTTTTTGTCCTTCATTTCGATGAAGTCAATCACCACCTGCCCGCCGATGTCGCGTAGGCGCAACTGGTGGGCGATTTCTTCGGCAGCCTCAAGGTTGGTCTTGAGGGCCATCTCGCGGAAATTCTTTTTGCCGCCGATTTTGCCGGAGTTGATGTCCACGGCGGTGAGCGCCTCGGTGGAATCAAACACCAGTCTGCCGCCGGAGGGGAGAACCACTTCGCGGTCGTACAGCGACTGAATCTGCTTTTCGATGTTGAAGCGCTCCCACAGGGTGCGCTCGTGGTCGGTGTGCAGTTTCACCAGATTGGGGCGCCGCGGGAAGACAAGGGCGGCCATTTCGGCCACGGTCTTGGACGTTTCCTCATGGTCCACCCAAATTTCGCCCACTTCGCTGGTGAGGTAGTCGCGTACCGCGCGGGAGGCGAGGTCCATCTCCTGATAGACGAGGGAGGGCGTCTTCTGGGTGGCGACCTTGCCGCGCAGGTCCTTCCACAGGCGCTTGAGGATTTTCAGGTCCTTGGTCAGGCGCGTTTTGCTTACGCTGGCGGCGGCGGTGCGCACGATGACGCCAATGCCGGGGCCGAGATTCAGCTCCTCAACCACCTTGCGCAGCATGGCGCGCTCTTTTTCGTCCTCAATCTTGCGGGAGATGCCAATCTGCTCGCGGCCGATGGTCAGCACAAAGTAGCGCCCGGGCAGGGACAGAAAAGTGGTGACGAAGGCACCTTTTTTGCCGGTGGGTTCCTTGACCACCTGCACAAGGACCTCGTCGCCGGAGCGCAGCACCTTTTGCAGGGGGGGATACTTGAACCCCTTCTGGGGCTTTAAATCGGAGTGGTAGTATTCGGGATGGACCTCATCCACCTGCAGAAAGCCGTTGCGCTCCGCCCCGTAGTTGACGAAGGCGGCCTGCAGGCTGGGGTCGATGTTGTTGATGACGCCTTTGTAGATGTTTCCCTTGGTCTTGGCCTGGTGCAGCATCTCGACGTAGTATTCTTCGAGCTTGCCGTCTTCCGTGATGGCCATTTCCACCTGTTCGCCGGGCAGAACGCTGATGTACATCTTCTGCCGTTTGCTTTTTGCCATAAAATATCGCCTCTGATGTAGAAATGTGCGGAGGCGCCGTGCATGCGGTGATTCGGCTAGTCCCGGAAAGCTCCGTAAAAGGCTTCTCCGCCATCGTCCTCGGCGGCGATGCGCCCTTGCTGCAGCAGGGCGTCCAGCGCGCGGCGGACGTCGGCGGGGGGCAGGACCAGTGCCTCGGCCAGTTGCCGGGCGGTCTGGGGCCTGCGGGACACGGAACCCAGCACGAGTTCCAGCACGGCAGTCTCGGAGAGGTTGCGCCGATGTGTGGCGGCCGCTCCAGTCTCCGTTGAAATGTTGTCTCCCTCCGCGGTGGAGGGGGTTGACCGCTGTGTCGTTTCGCCAGCGTGCTGCGGAGCAAGCTCCCTTCGCCACAGGGCGAGGGTCTCCGGCGGCACGGGCGAGGCGGCGCGCAGTGTGCCCGGACGGGTCATGGTGACAATGTCGACCCTGTCTGGCTGGAGTTCCGTTAGGAACTGCCTGAGCAGCGCGCGGTTTTCGTCGCTGTCGTTAACGCCCTGAACGAGCAGAACCTCTACATAGAGCTTGCCCGTATACTCGCGGGCAAAGGCCAGCAGGCCTTCGCGCAGCGCGGCGACGTCAAGACTGGGGTGCGGACGGTTGAGACGACGCATCTCGTCCGGGACGAGGGTGTCGATGGAAGGGAGCACCACGTCCGCCTCTGCGAGGTCACGGCGGACCGCCGGGTCCGTCAGGAGCGTGGAGTTCGTCAGCACAGCGACGGGAATCTTGGGAAAAATGTCTTTGACGCCGCGTATAATGGCGCCCATATCGCTGTTGAGGCACGGTTCGCCGCGTCCGCCGAGGGTAACGACGTCTGGCAGGCGGACGGCCTCGTCCTTCCAGTGTTTCAATTCCTCCAGCACGTGCTGTGCCGGGACATAGGGCTGTCTGTCGCAGGTCAGGCTGGTGGTTCTGCCGACCTCGCAGTAGGTGCAGTCAAAGGTGCAGACCGCGTCGCCCAAAACATCAATGCCGAGGGACAGGCCGAGCCTGCCGGAGTGTACCGGACCAAAGACGAATGTGTATCCCAACGTAGCGTTTCCTCTTATACTCGATTTATGGACAGGGGGAAAGAGGCTTGACTTTCCTACCGTGTACCCATACCTCACGGGGTCTAATTTGGAGGATATTATGCTTGAACCCGGTCAACTGGTACTGCTCATCAGCCCGAAGGGCAAGCGTTACATGAAGGTTCTGGACCTAGAACAGGACCTGCATACGCAGGAAGGTAAAGTCGCCATGGCCGATGTGGCCGCGGCGGATTTCGGCTCGCTGGTGTATACTCATCTTGGCAAGCCGTTTCGGCTTGTGCGCCCCACCTTGGCGGATATGGTCAAGGGTGTGAAGCGTCAGACGCAGGTGCTTTATCCCAAGGAGATCGGCTACTTGCTGGTCAAGCTGGGCATTGGCGCCGGCACGCGCGTTATCGAAGCGGGCAGCGGCTCCGGCAGCTTGACTGTTGCGTTGTCGCACACCGTGGGCGAAACGGGCAAGGTGTTCACCTATGAGCGCCGCCCCGAGTTTGCCAACCTGTGTCGCAAGAATCTGGAACGCTATGGCCTTGGCAAGAACGTTGAGCAAATCGTCGGCCACGATATCGCCGACGGCTTTGTGAAGAACACCGCCGACGAGGACACCCTCGCGGATGCGCTGTTTCTCGATGTCCGCACCCCGTGGGAATACACCCACCTCATCCCCGGCGCCATCCGCCCCGGCTCGCCTGTGGCGTTTTTGCTGCCCACCATTTCGCAGGTGAGCGATTTGCTCAAGGCGCTGGAGAGCGGCCCCTACGCCGACCTTGAGGTGCTGGAGATTCTGGTCCGCCGCTGGAAGACCGTCCCCGACAGGCTGCGCCCCGAGGACCGTATGGTCGCCCATACGGGTTTCCTTGTCTTTGCGCGCCATCAGGAAGGCAGCGAGGACTACGAAAAGCACCGCCCCCGTGGCACCCGCGAGCGCAAGCAGGAGGCCGCGCGTGAAAAGCGCAAGGCCGAAGCCGCCAAGGCTGAGGCAGCCGCGCCTGCAACGCCGGAGAAGGACGCATCCGCATCGGACGCATCTGAACCGGACGCGTAAACGCGTTTTTGGCTTGTTAGAGCCAGGTGCACTCGATTATGCCGAGTGAAAAACTATTCGTTTCGACTTTTCTCGATAAAGCGTGAAAAGTCGAAGCGAATTTTCGTGTTTTGGCAACATGGCTTGTATTGCGTAACAGATATGTGATACTTCGTCTTGTTGCACTCACGCTTATATTCCCATCCATTCACTCCATATACGACGAGGTTAAGAACATGACCCGAAAGGACCGTACCGAAGGCATCTACAGCCGTCGCGAGGTGCTCGACGAGTCTGAACGACGCCAATACTATCAGATTCAGCTCAAAGAGCTTTTGACCTATGCCTACAGGTATTCCGAGGACGTCAAGAAGCGCTTCGACCGTGCGCAGTTCAACGTGGACAAGTTCAAGACGCTCTCCGACCTGAAGCACATCCCCATCATCAAGAAGAAGGAACTTATCTTTCTGCAGTCCATGGGGCCGCGTCTTGGTGGTCTGCTGACCAAGGACCTCGGCGAACTGCGCCGTGTGTTCCTGTCTCCCGGTCCCATCTTTGACCCCGAGGACCGCAACGACGACTACTGGGGATGGACCGAAGGCTTCTACGCGGCGGGCTTCCGCTCCGGCGACCTCGCGCAGGTGACCTTCAACTACCACCTCACCCCCGCTGGGCTGATGTTCGAGGAGCCGCTGCGCAACCTCGGCTGCGCTGTTGTTCCCGCTGGTCCGGGCAATACGAACACCCAGCTTGAGATCATGCAGAAGCTGCGCACCACGGGCTACGTGGGCACGCCCAGCTACCTGATGCATCTCGCGCAGAAGGCCGAAGAAGCTGGCCTGAACCTGCGTAAGGACCTGTTCCTCGAAGTGGCTTTCGTCACCGGCGAAAAATTCTCCGAAAAGATGCGCGCCACCATCGAGAAGAAGTTCGACCTCATCATGCGCCAGGGCTACGGCACGGCGGATGTGGGCTGCATTGGTTACGAGTGCTACCACTGCAACGGCCTGCACCTTGCCAACCGAGCCTACGTGGAAATCTGCCATCCCGACACGGGCATCCCGCTCAAGGATGGCGAGGTGGGCGAAATCGTCGTGACGGCGTTTAACCACACCTATCCGCTCATCCGTCTGGCCACGGGCGATTTGTCCTACATCGACCGGACGCCTTGCGCCTGCGGCCGTACCTCCCCGCGCCTCGGCAACATCGTTGGCCGCGTGGACACCACCACCCGCATCAAGGGTATGTTCGTGTACCCGCATCAGGTGGAGCAGGTGATGTCCCAGTTCGAGGAGATCAAGCGCTGGCAGATTGAGGTCACCAACCCCGGCGGCATCGACGAGATGACCATGAACGTCGAGGCCAGCAACTTCACGCGTCAGGACGAGCTGCTGCACGCCTTCCGCCAGCAGATCAAGCTCCGTCCGCAGCTGAACGTGGTTGCGCCCGGTACCCTTCCCGCACAGATCCGTCCCATCGAGGACAAGAGGAAATGGGATTAATCCCGGCCTCACATATGCGACACATACTCCGTCTTGGGGCTGCCGTCATTTTGGCGGCGGCCCTGAGCGGTTGCGCCGCGCTGTCCCCGCAGGAGGCGTCCCGCAGCGGGATGCCTGACTCTGCCGCTCTCCCGGCCGCCATGCCCGGCGACATCGTGACCGCCAGTGGCCAGCAGGTTGCCGCATCCGAACTCGCCGCTGCCGTGGCGGACGTGCGGTACGTGCTCCTTGGCGAGGGACACACCAACCCCTGCGACCATAACGTTCAGGCCGATGTCCTCGCCCAGATGGCCGAGGCCGCGCATGCCACTGGCCGCCCGGTCCCCGCCGTGGGGCTGGAGATGGTTCCGGTGACGCACCAGCAGGCGCTGGACCGCTTCAACGCCGGTGAACTCACTGCCGACACGCTTCCTGACGCCCTTGGCTGGGACGACGTGTGGGGTTATGCGTATTCCCTGTACCGCCCCATCTTCCGCGTGGCGGAGCAGTATGGCTTGCCCCTTGTGGCGCTGAACATCCCCAAGGATGTTGTCCGCGCCGTGGGTGCGGGCGAGCTGGAGGCCTTGCCCGCCACGAAGCGGGCGCTGGTGCCGGAGCGCATCATCGGTCCCATGGACACCCAGCGCGAGTCCCTGCGCGAGGAATTTGAACGGCACCGCGACATTATGGCCCATGGCGGCGAGGACTTCGACGCCCGTATTGAGCGCTTTGTGCGCGTGCAGTCCCTGTGGGATACCGTCATGGCGCAGCACGCCGTTGACGCCAGCCGCCGTCTGCACCGGCCTGTCGCCATTATCGTTGGCGCGGGGCATGTGGAATACGGCTGGGGCATTCCCCACCGGCTGACGGTCCTTGCCCCGGACGCCCGCGTGACCACGGTCCTGCCGTGGCGCGGTCTTGAGCCCATTGACGCGGACGCCGCCGACTATTTCTTCCTGTGCCCCCTGCGCCACGAGAGCCGCCTCGGCTTTGCCGTGGAACTGCACCCCGAGGGCGCGCTGGTGACGGCCATAGCCCCGGACACCCGAGCGGACCGCGCGGGAATGCGGCAGGGCGATGTGATCGTCAAGGCGCAGGGTATGCCTGTTCAGGCCCTGTGGACCCTGCACAAGGCCGCCGTGAAGGCCAACCGCGAAGACGACGGCCGCTTGCGCCTGACCCTTCGCCGTGACGGCGCAGAGCGCGACATTATCATTCAACTCACCAGACCCGGTCCCGGTGCACAGCCGCCGGGCACATCATAAAGTACCATGCCAGAACTTCCCGAGATCCAAACCATCGCCCGCGGATTGCTCCAAGAGCTTCGCGGGCGTCGCATCCTGTCCTTTGAATTGCTGTCCAAGGGCGCTGTGGAGAAAGGCCGCGGCGCACTGTCCCCCGCCCAAATCGAGCGCGCCCTTCCCGGCAGCATCATCCAGGGCGTATGGCGGCGCGGCAAAATGCTGTGCATCAATATCGCCAGCCCCAAGTATCCCCTGCTGCACGTGTGCTTCCACCTGAAGATGTCCGGCCGCCTTGTGGTGCGCCCCACAGGGGAAGCCCCGCACAAGCACACCCGCATTCTGTTCCGCCTGACCGAAGGCCAGAACCTGCACTTTGCGGACCCGCGCAAGTTTGGCTACTGCCGCGTTATGCCGCCGGAAGCCATGGAGCGCTGGCCCTTCTTTGCCAGCCTTGGCCCGGAGCCGCTCGAAATCACCGAAGACGCCTTTGTGAAGCTGTTTGACGGACGGCGCGGGCAGGTGAAGTCCCTGCTGCTGGACCAGCATTTTCTTGCGGGCGTGGGCAATATCTACGCTGACGAGTGCCTGTTCCGTGCGGGGATTTTGCCGCACGCCCCGGCCAGCGGCGTGGAGGAGGCGCGCCTGCGCGCCCTGCACGGAGCGCTGCAGGAGGTGCTGCTGGAGGCCATTGACGCCAACGGCAGTTCCATCAGCGACTACCGCGACGCCCACGGCGATTCCGGCGCCTTTCAGAATGATTTCAGGGTCTACGGAAAATACGGACAGCCATGCCGCAATTGCCAAACCACATTGGAGCGGCGTACAGTGGCGGGCCGTACTTCCACCTATTGCCCGACGTGTCAGCGATGACACCCTGACAGGACACCAATGAACAGTCATTCTCGAGGAATAGCCCGGAATGCCGCCGTTGTCGGCGGGGCCACCCTGCTGTCGCGCATTCTGGGCTTTTTGCGTGACCTTATCATCGCCTTTGCCCTTGGCGCTGGGCCGCTGGCGGACGCCTTTTTTGTGGCGTTCCGCTTGCCCAACCTCATGCGCCGCCTGTTTGGCGAGGGGTCGCTGACCATGGCCTTCGTCCCCGTGTACTCGCGCATCCGCGAGGAGCAGGGGCGCGAGGCGGCCTTCACCACCGCGCGTTCGGCCCATATATGGCTGGCCATCGTGCTGGGCGGGCTCTCCGCCGTGGCGATGGTCTTTTCCAAACAGCTGACGCTGGCTATTGCCCCCGGCTTTGCCGCGGACCCGGAGCAGTTGGCCCTTGCCGCCGATTTGGTGCGCATCTGCTTTCCGTACACCATCTTCATCTGCGGCGTGGCCCTGAGCATGGGCATTCTCAACGCCGAGGGGCACTTTTTGACGCCGGCGCTTGCGCCGTGCGTGCTGAATGTGGTGCTTATTTGCGCGGCGCTGTCCGCCGTGGCGCTGGATGCTTCCGTGCCGCATGTGCTGGCCTACGGCGTGTTGGCGGCGGGGCACTTTCAGTTTGTGATGCAGCAGCCGGCCCTGCGCAAGCGCGGCTTTAGCTGGCGCGGGGCGTGGAGCTTTAAGGACGCGGGCGTGCTCCGCACCGGGCGGCTGATGTTGCCTACGGTGTTCGGCGCGGCTGTGTACCAGATCAATATTCTGATTGGGACGTTTTTGGCCTCGCTGCTCTCTGCGGGCAGTATTTCCTACCTGTACTACGCCGACCGGCTGGTGCAGTTTCCCTTAGGGGTGTTTGGCGTGGCCGTGAGCACGGCGGCGCTGCCCAGCCTGTCTAGGCTCAGCGCCCGCGCGGACATGGACGGCTTTCGCGAGGCCCTGAACGCCAGCCTGCGCCTGACCCTGTTCATTAGCCTGCCCGCCGCGGCGGGGCTGTGCGCCCTGTCCGAGCCTGTGGTGTCGCTGCTCTTTGAGCGCGGGGCCTTTGCCGACGGCGCTGTAGAGGCCACGGCCCTTGCCCTTATGGGCTACAGTGTGGGCCTGCCCGCCTTTGCCATTGTCCGCCCGCTGGTTTCGGCCTACTACGCCCTCGAGGACACGCGCACGCCCGTTATCGCCGCCACGCTGTGTGTGGCGTTGTACGTTGCCTGCGGCGTGAGCATGATGCAGACCCTTGGTCATGTGGGCCTTGCCCTTGCCACCACGGTGGCCTCGTGGGGCAATGCCGCTATTTTGCTGTGGGGCCTGCGGCGCAAGCTGGGGCAGTGGGCGACCTTCCAGAAGGGTGCGGCCCTGTTTGCCGTGCTGGGCGCGGCCATTGGCGGTGGCGCGTGGCTGACGGTGGGGCTTGGCCTGTGGTCCGTGGCGCTTATCCCGCTGTGGGCTGTGGCCTACGGCGTGCTGACCGTGCTCCTCAAGGTGCCGGAGGCGACCATGGTGTCGGATGTGCTGCGGCGCAAACTGACCCGGTGATGTGACTATCCTTTCCTGAGCCAACTGCCGCGCAAGCGGATTGCAGCGGAGAACGCAATGCACGAGATTGTTCTGATTCGCGTGACCGGGGACGACAGGCCCGGCATTCTCAATTCCCTGATGACGACCCTTGCCAGCTACGAGGTCCACATTCTGGACATTGGGCAGGCCGTCATCCACAACACCCTGTCCCTCGGCATTATTATCGACATCCCCAAGGAGCAGGCCTCGGCCCCCATCCTCAAGGACCTGCTCTTCCGCGCCCACGAAATGGGCGTGACCCTGACCTTCTCCCCCGTGAGCGAAGACAGCCACGAGGCGTGGGTCGCCGGGCA
>NZ_JBUDSW010000037.1:0-18267 GCF_054921475.1 Desulfobaculum sp.
GCGCGGGGATTCGTCTGGTCCAGACTGACCAGCCCGGGGCCGCGCATCTCGTGGTGCGCGCCGCAAACGGGGCAGGTCAAGGTATCGTCAAGTTGTTCGCCGCAGGCGCACATCCACCCGGTGCGCCGCGCCGGATTGCCCAGCACAAGGGCATGGTCCGGGACATCCTTCGTCACCACAGCGCCCGCGCCAACAAAGGCGTAGCGGCCAATGGTGTGCCCGCAGACGATGGTGCAGTTGGCGCCAAGGGTGGCCCCGGCGCGCACCAGCGTGGGCAGCGCTTCATGCATACGCGGTATGTGGCACCGCGGATTGCGGACGTTGGTGAACACCATGGACGGGCCACAAAACACGCCATCCTCCAGCGTGACGCCGCTGTAGATGCTGACGTTGTTTTGCACTTTGCACCCGTCACCGATGCGCACATCCGGCCCGATGACCACGCTTTGCCCAATGCGGCAGTCGCGGCCGATGTCCGAGCCTCGCATGATGTGCGAAAAATGCCAAATTTTCGTTCCCTGCCCGATGCGCGCGCCGTCGTCCACGTACGCGCTCTCGTGCACGCTGACGCCGGGCATGGGGCCTGCGTCTGGCGCTTGGCCTGCCGCGCCGCCGTGCGCAGTGTCAGGCTCCGCCGCAGGCGCAGACGCGGCGCACTGCGGCGCGCCGCCACTCTCCAAGGAGCGCTGGGCCGCGCCAAGCACGTCAAGCACCCGCACGCCCTCTTCCCCGCCGGTGCGCGGGGCGCTGCGCGCGTCCATGCACTCCAGAAAGTGCTGGCACTCGCGCCGCAGGGGTTCGTCCTCCGCCACGGGATGAAACGTCGCATCCGCGCGGGTGGGGATGGGCATATGCCCCTCCCAGTCAATGCGGTGGGCGTAGGTGGCCAGCTTTTCCGGCCACGGACGTGTGTCGTCAAGGACGGCCATTTTGCGGTCGCCCACCACCACCAGCCGTTGCTCCTTAAAGGGATGCAGCCACGAGACGAAGATGTGCGCCTTGAGCCCGGACGGAAAGTCCAAATGCGTCACGGTCACGTCTGCAATGCGCTGGTGCAGATAGTTGCCGCCAACGGCGCGCACGCGCTCCGGCGTCTCGCCGGCAAGGGCCAGCAGTATGGAAATATCGTGCGGCGCAAAGGACCACAGGGAGTTCTCTTCACGCCGGATTTTGCCCAGATTCAGGCGCTGGGAGTACATGTAGTTGATGCGCCCAAGCTCGCCGGAATCCACCAGCCGCGTCAGCTCCAAAAACGCAGGGTGGTAGTGCAGCAGATGCCCCACCATCAGCACCCGGCCCTCGGCCTGTGCCAGGCGGACCAGTTCGCGCCCCTCCGCCGCCGCAAGGGCAAGGGGCTTTTCCACGTACACGTCCCGCCCGGACAAAAGTGCCTCGCGCGCCTGCGTAAAATGCTTTTCCGCCGGCGTGGCGATAACCACACCCCGTACCCCGTCGTCCGCCAGCACATCCGTCAGGGACATACAGGTCCGAACGCCCGGATACTGCTCCCGAAACCGCCGCAGCACCTCTGCGTCCGTATCGCAAATGCGCTTGAGCGCGCCAAGGGCGTGGAAGTTGCGGACGAGGTTGCGTCCCCAATAGCCGGACCCGACAACCGCGACGCCATGGCGGGGCGTGTGGCTCATGTCATCTCCTTTGCCAGCGGCTGGGGGCGCTGGCGCACGCACTGTCGATGCCGCGCCGCATCCGCGGCGCGAAGGATTCCACAACAACGGGGGGAGGTGGCAGACAGCCCCGCGCCAGATGCGCCGGGCACAAATCAAAGAGCACTCTGCCTCAGTCCCCCGGAAACCCTAACAGAAATCACCCGCGCCCGCGAGGGCCGGCGCACTGCCAGCGCTAGGGAGACACCGAAAAAGACACTGCGGCACCGGTCTGTCTTCCTGCCAGTGGCGCGCCGTGTCAACCCTTTCTGCGCGCCCACCACGGCGGCAGGGCCGCAGCACTGCGCGCAATTCCGCTCCTGCCGGGCATATCCGCCCCGCTGCCTGCGCATGAAAAAGGCCGCAACCCGGTGGGTTGCGGCCTTGATTGGCTTGGTAACGCCTTAGAAGCTTTGCAGGGCAGGGTTTTGCTCGCCCATGGCTACAAACATCTTGGACAGCGCAATGCGGTAATCCGCCAGCGCGGTGATGAGTCCGGCCTCGGCGGTGGTCAAACGCTCCTGCGCGTCCAGCACGTCGGTGTTGGTACCCACCTGCGCCTGATAGCGGGCTACGGCCATGCGGTAGCCTTCCTGCGCGGCCTCAACGGCCTTGCGGTTCACCTTGATGCTTTCCGCGGCCTTGCGGATGTTCAGGTGGCTGGACTTCACGTCAAAGGTGGCTTCCTGCTTGGTGTTCTCGGCCTCGGCAATGAGGCTGCGAACGTTCTGCTTGGCCTGCTTGACGGCGTAGTAGGTCTTGCCCCACTCCCACAGGGTCCAGTTGGCGCTGACGCCCACGGACCACTCGCTGAATTCGGTGTCCATAAGGTCACTGCCGGAGGCGGCCATATCGTCGCCGGTGGAGGTCCACTTAAAGTCGGCTCCCACCTGCGGGTAGAAGGCGCTCTTGACGATGTCCTCATCCTCGATGGCGATGTCCACACTCTTGGCGGCAATTTCAAGATCCGGGCGGCCCTTGTAGGCGCGCTTCATGACCTCGTCCACGGACAGGGAGAACGGCACGTAGTCGAGCGTTCCCGCATAGTCCACATCGGCGTCCAGCGGCAGATTCAGCAGCGTATTGAGGCGCGCTTCCTGCGTGGCAACAAAGTTCTGCGCTTCAATCAGGCCGTCCTCAGCCTTGGCGAGGTCCACTTCGGCCTGCAGCACGTCCAGGCGGGGCTTGAGGCCCACATCATAAAAGGCTGTGGTGACCTTGAGCTGTTCCTGCAAACGGGCCAAGGAGTCCTTGGCGGCGCGGACATTTTCACGCGCCTGAAGGAGCTTGAGGAAGTTTTCCTGCACCAGTCCGGTGACGGTGAGCTCCACGTTGCGCAGGGTGGCGTCGGCCTTGTCCTTGGACAGGGCGGCCTTCTGGTACGTGGACAGGATATTCCAGCCCGTAAACAGGTCCTGATGCACAGTCACGCCAGCGGAAAAGAGGTCCTTCTCGCTGGTCGGGTTGTCCTCGGTGGGCTTGGCATGGTCACGGCTGGTGTAGCCGTAGCTGCCGGACACGGACGGTCCAAAGGACCCACGTGCGGACTTGCGTCCCTCTTCGGCGCCCTGCTGTGAATGCATGGCCGACTGGACGCTGGGATTGGCCGTCAAGGCGCGCTCGACAGCCTGTTCCATGTTGTAAACGGTGGTTTCCGCCATTGCCGGAACAGCCGCCAAAAGGGCGACCATAACAAGGGCGAAAGTCAATTTCAGGTTCGGCGTTCTCATATGAATCGTCCTTTGTATCCTGTTACCACCATTCCCCTCATAAAAGGAAAGATGCCCCCACGGCATCAAGGCTGCACATTGCCCCGAAACCCCAGAACAGTCAATAGTGCAGGCGGGTTTCCGGCCACTGCACAGCGCGTGTGGCTCAGCATCTGCCATACAGGGTGCACATGCGCCGCAGCTCATCGGCGGCGCGGGGCGAAAGTTTCCGTGGCGGCACCCGCCAGCCCCAGTTTCCCTGCGGCATGGAGGGGGTATTCATGCGCGCCGCCCCGCCAAGGCCAAGGACATCCTGCATGGGCATAATGCAAATGCGCGCGGGCGACATCAGGGCAAGGCGCATCATCTGACGCACCACATCACGCGGGCCAACGGGATGCCCGGCATATTCGCCAAGCCGCGCACGCCCCTCGTCCCCAAGGTCGTCCTCGTACCAGCCAAGGGTGGTGTTGTTATCATGGGTGCCGGTGTAGGCCACGCTGTTCACGCAGTGGTTATGGAGCGAGTTCACGCTTTCGCCTGTGTCCGGCCCAAAGGAAAATTGCAGGACGCGCATGCCCGGCATATCAAAGGCAAGGCGCAGGTCGATGACGTCCTGCGTAATGAGGCCAAGGTCCTCGGCAATGATGGGCAGGTCATGCAGGCTCTCGCGCAGGACAGAGAAGAACGAGTCGCCGGGGCCGGTTTCCCACTCCCCGTTTATGGCGGTTTCCTCCTCGGGCGGCACCACCCAGTACCCGGCAAAGGCCCGGAAGTGGTCCAGCCGCACAATGTCCGCCAGCAGCAGGTTATGGCGGATGCGCTCCACCCACCACGCGTAGCCGCTGCGCATCAGCACGCCCCAGTCGTACACCGGGTTGCCCCAGCGCTGCCCGGTTTCGCTGAAATAATCCGGCGGCACCCCCGCCACCTTGAGCGGATCGCCCCGCCCGTCCAACTGAAAAATATCGCGGTGCTCCCACACGTCGGCGGAGTCGTAGGTGGGATAGAACGGCAGATCGCCGATGATGGACACGCCCTTGTCCCGGCAATACTCCCGCAGGGCCTCCCACTGCGAAAAGAACACATACTGCTCAAAGCACACCTTGCGCAGGGCCGCCCCGGCCTCGGCGCGCAGGGCGCGCAGGGCGTCCCCCTCGCGGTCGCGGTACTCGCGGGGCCACGTATTCCACGCCGCACCGCCAAAGCGCTCCTTCAGGACGCAAAATGCCGCAAAGGCGTTCAGCCACGCCTCCCCGTGCCGCCGCACAAAGGCCGCAAACCCGGCGTCCTCGTCCAGCGCATCCTTGGAGCGCTCCCACGCCACATCAAGAAGCCGCCGCTTCAAGGCCTCCGCGGCCTCGTAGTCCACGCGTTCCAAGGTGGGTCTGGCGCCCTGCTGGATGTCCGCCAGCCGCACCCACCCGTCCGCCGCAAGGCGCTCGGGGCTGATGAACAACGGGTTGCCCGCAAAGGCGGAGAAGCTGGAATACGGCGAATTGCCAAGGAAGGTTGATGTCGGCGTCAGGGGCAAAATCTGCCAATAGCGCTGCCCCGCCTGCGCCAGAAAGTTGATGAACGCCCGCGCGCCGGAGCCCATATCGCCAATGCCGTAGGACGACGGCAAGGACGTCACGTGCAAAAGCACGCCGCTTCCGCGCTGTTTCATCTGCTCCATCATCGCGCAGTCTCCTTACCGCATCTACTCATCCAACGGACGAAAGAGCACCATGCCAAGGGGCGGCAGATTGATGCACAGGCTCTGGGGCCGGCCATGGGACACCACATTTTGCGTCGGCAACCCGCCATAATTCCCCCACCCGCTGCCGCCGTACCACTCGGCGTCGCTGTTGAGGAGCTCCTGCCAGTAGCCGCCGCTGGGCACGCCAACGGCGTAACCCTCGCGCGGGACCGGGGTGAAATTGAACACCGCCAGCACCGGGCGTCCTGCGCCGTCCTTACGCAGGAAGGAGATAATGCTGGACTCCGCATCGTGAAAGTCCACCCACTCGAAGCCTTCGGGCGAAAAGTCGCGCTCGTACAGAGCCGGGGTCTCGACCATCACGCGGTTGAGGTCCTGTATAAAGCGGTGCAGGCCCGCGCCGCCCTCGGTTTGGAGCAGGTCCCACTGCACCTGTCCATCGTGGCTCCATTCGCCGTGCTGGCCAATCTCCGCCCCCATGAACAACAACTTCTTGCCCGGCATGGCGTACATGTAGGCGTACAAAAGCCGCAGCTCCGCGCGCTTTTGCCAATCGTCCCCGGGCATTTTGCCATACAGCGAGCCTTTGCCGTGCACCACCTCGTCATGGGACAGGGGCAACATGAAATTTTCGGTAAAGGCGTACCACAGGTTAAAAGTCAGCTTGTCATGATGGTATTTGCGGTACACCGGGTCATGGCTGAAATACTCCAGCGTGTCGTGCATCCAGCCCATGTTCCACTTCATGCCGAAGCCAAGGCCGCCAAGGTATGCGGGCCGCGACACCATGGGCCACGATGTGGACTCCTCGGCAATGGTCTGCACGTCCGGATACTCGCGGTAGACCGTCTCGTTCAGGGCGCGCAAAAACTCGATGGACTCAATGTTTTCATTGCCGCCGTACTTGTTCGGCATCCACTCCCCGCCCTTGCGCGAGTAGTCGAGGTAGAGCATGGAGGCCACGGCGTCCACGCGCAGGCCGTCAATGTGATAGCGTTCCAGCCAAAACAGCGCGCTGGAGATGAGAAACGAGCACACCTCATAGCGGCCCAAATTAAAAATGTACGAATCCCAATCCGGGTGAAAGCCCTGCCGGGGGTCGGCATGCTCGTACAGATGCGTCCCGTCAAAGCGGAACAGCCCATGCTCATCGCCGGGAAAGTGCGAAGGAACCCAGTCGAGAATAACGCCAATACCCTCGCGGTGCAGGGCATTGACAAGGTCCATGAATTCCTGCGGCGAGCCAAGGCGCGACGACGGACAAAAATACCCCGTCGTCTGATAGCCCCACGATCCGAAAAACGGATGCTCCATCACCGGCAAAAATTCCACATGGGTGAAGCCAAGGTCACGGACGTAGCCGGGCAGGTCGCGGGCGAGGTCGGTGTAGTTGAGGGTGTAGCCCTCCTCGGAGCGCATCCACGAGCCAAGGTGCACCTCATACACAGACATGGGCGCGTCCAGCGCGTTGCGCGCGCCGCGTCCTGTCATCCACTCGCCATCGCTCCAGCCGTAATCAAGGTCACGGACAATGGACGCGGACTGGGGCGGGGCTTCGCCGTGCAGGGCAAAGGGGTCGCTCTTGTTGCCCTCAAAGCCGCCTCCGGCCGCGGAGCGGATGTGGTACTTGTACAGCGCCCCTTCGGCGGCGCCGGGGATGAATCCTTCCCAAATGCCGGAGCTGTCGTGCCGGGCGGACAGATAATGCGCCGTGGGGTCCCAGTCGTTAAAGGTGCCAATGACGGACACGCTGGTGGCGTTTGGCGCCCAGACGGCAAAAAGAACGCCCGGCTCGCCGTCATGGGTCATGACGTGCGCGCCGAGCTTCTCGTAAAGGCGAAAATGCCGTCCCTCGCGGAACAGATAGATATCGTGGTCGGTAAATGTGCTGACGCCGTAGCGAACCGTGGATGCTGAAGCCATGTGCGACTACTCCCCGAGGATGCGGATTACGTGGTCGGACTCTCCTCTCGCATACTACACGCCCGGGGCGGTGTGTAAAGCATCCGCCCGGACGTTTCCGGCATCCCGCATCCGGCTACATGGCGGACAGCAGCTTTTTGGCTCCCTGATGGTCGGGGTCCACTTCCAGCGTCTTCTTCAGATAGGTGATGGCCTTACTGCGCTGGCCCGCGTTGGAATACATCACCGCAATGTTGAAACACAGCACGCTGGAGAGCAGGCACAGGTCCGGATTCTGCTGCAGCGCCTTTTCCACATTCTCCACGGCCTTTTTATGGTCCCGGCCTTCGGAGTAGGCGATGGCGACGTTGAAGTAGAGGTTCTCGTCCTTGGGATTGACCTTGAGGGCCTGCTCGTACTCGCCGATGGCGTCCTTCCAGCGGCCCTGCCGCCGTAGCGCCATGCCAAGGCGGTTGAAGGTCTCAATGTCGGACTTTTTGAGTCCGCCAGCCTTGGAGTCGAGGATGGAGCGGAAGAATTTTTCGGAAAGGTCGGGCGCGCTCTCGATGCACTTTTCCGCGATGGAGCGTTTGACCTCTTCAATCATGCTCATGGCTTCCTTGCGGGCGTTTTCCACGGCCTGCTCAAAGAGCTCCGTCGCCTTTTCGGCATTGCCGGACTCCATGTGGATTTCGCCCATGGCAATTTTTCGCTCCACATTCAGCGGCGACAGGCGGTCCAGCTTTTCAAGGTATTCCAGCTGCTTGTCCATGTCGCCACTTTCCCTGTATAGCTCCGCCAGCTTCTTGAGCGGCTCCAGATACAAGGTTGCGCCGTCGTGGGCTTCCTCGTAGGCGCTGCCTGCGGCGTCCAAGTCGCCCGTGGCCTTGAAGGCGTCGCCCTTGATCATCAGCGCCGCGGCGCTGCCGGGCTTCATCTCCAAAATTTTGTCGGCAATAGCTGTGGCTTCCTCGTACTTGCCCTTTTCCAGATAGGCCTTGGCGCGGTCGATATACTGGCCAATCTTGCCCTGCGGCTTAATGGTGAAGGCAATCTTCTCAATAAGGGTCGCCATGGACACCGGCTTGGTAATAAAGTTGCCCACGCCAATCTCGTGCAGCAGGATGAGCACCTGCCGCTCCACCTCGGCGGTGAGGACAACGATGTACATTTCCGGGAACAGGGTCTTGAGGTCTTTGATAAAAGGCAGGGTGTTGCGGTTATTGAGCAGCCGCTCCACTAGCAGGACCACCCGCTTGTCCTTGAAGGCCGGGGTCTTGAGCTCGCGCAGGACCTGCGACTCCTCGGCCAGCGTCCGGATGCGGTCGGTGCCGATGACCAGTTCCTTATTCAGGGTGGTCCGCACCATCTTGAGGAACGTATTGTCATGACTCAGAATGAAAAAGCAGCCGTCCTCTTTGGCCACAAAGTCAACAATGGCACGCTCGTATTGCTTCATACGTATGGCATTTTTCATGGACACGCGTCACTTCCTCGCCGTGTTCTGGTGTGTTGACACTCTCCCCGAGTCAACCCCGAGTATGCCGGATGTGCCGCCCTCCGGCAAGGGATTCTCCGCCAGCCACCGCGGCTGTGGGAGCTTCTTCCTTTTGGCGGCCTTTTGTTCTATCGTTTCTGGGCCCTTGCGGCGCACACGCTACACCAGCCCGGCCAGTGCCGGACACATGAGGACCAATGCCCAAAACCCCAGCTTCCGAGCAGGATTTCCTGCACCTGATAGACGCCCATTTTCCCACTGCGCATCCGCACATGCGCCTTGGCCGCGGTGACGACTGCGCCATCCTGACCATGGACGGCCCGGAAACCGTCATGACCACGGACCTCTTTTTGGAGGATGTCCACTTCCGGCGCAGCTACTTCAGCGCGGCGGACATCGGGCACAAGGCCCTTGCGGTCAACATTTCCGACATCGCGGGCATGGGCTGCCGCCCCGAGGGCTTCAGCCTTGGCCTCATCATTCCGCACAGTGCGTCCCCCGCCCTAGAGGCCCCCTTTTGGGACGGCCTCTTCTCCGGCATGAGCGCCCTTGCCGAGGAGCACAGCATCCCCCTCACGGGCGGCGACCTGTCCAAAGGCCCCTGCCTCGGCTTTTCCGTGACCATATGGGGCGCCCCCGGTCCCACAGGGCGCATCCTCACGCGCGAGACCTGCGCCCCCGGCGACGCCATCTTCATCAGCGGCGGCATTGGTCTGGCCCGGGCGGGCCTGCTGGCCCTTGAGGCCGACCCCGGCGACGCGCCCGCGCGCTACCCTGACGCCGTTGCCGCGCACCTGCGCCCACGCCCGCGCGTGGCCGAGGGGCTGGCCCTTGCGGGACTGCCGGGCGTGACCGCACTCATGGACCTTTCCGACGGCCTTGCCCGCGACCTGCCACGGCTGACCGGGCCGCAACGCGGCGCGCGGCTTGCCCTTGCCCCGCAGCACCTGCACCGCGACGTCACGGCCTATTGCCAGCGCGAAGGCCTGTTGCCGGAAGAATTCGCCATCCTCGGCGGCGAGGACTACGCCCTGCTTGGCGCCGTGGCCCCGGAGCAGGTCCCGGCCCTGACGCAGGCCGTACCGGACGCCGCCATCATCGGTACCGTCACCGAATCCCCGGGCCTCTTCCTTGGGCAGACGCCCTTTGGCCACGCCGGTTTCGACCATTTCGCCACCTCATCCTAAGGATACGCGCCATGGACACCACGCTTTCCATCATCGGCACCATCTCGTCCCCGCTCAAGGACCTCTCCTCCTGCCCCAAGCAGTATTCCGAGGGCGCGCCGCAGGCGCAGGTTATCATTACGCCAGAGTATGCCGAGGGGCTGTCCACCCTCACTCCGGGGCAGGACCTGTTGCTCTTTACATGGCTGCACCAGTCCACACGCCGCGTGCTCAAGGTGCACCCGCGCGGCAACCGCGACATTCCCAAGAAGGGCGTCTTCAACACCCGCTCCCCCGACAGGCCAAACCCCATTGGCCTGCACCATGTCCGGCTGCTGGCCATTGACGGCCTGACCCTCACCGTGGACCGGCTGGAAGTGCTGGACGGCACCCCCATTGTGGACATCAAACCCATCGCCAACGAGACGCCGGGGCGGGAAAACTGGGGCTCCGGCATCACCCCGGCCGTTGGGCACGAACTGCAGGCCATCTGCCGCGCGGGCTGGGAGCGGGGACTGCTCTCCGGCTTTAACGGCAACGTTTCCGTGCGCATCGGCGGGAGCGTTGTCATCACCCGGTCCGGTTCGGCCAAGGGCTTTCTGCGCCCCGGCGACCTGACCACGCTGGACCTCGACACCGGCAAGGTGACCGGCGCTGGCGCGGCGTCCACCGAAGCGCCGGTGCATCTAGAAATCTACCGCAATCAGCCCGAGGCGCGCGCCGTGGTACACACGCATCCGCCGCACCTGCTCGCCTACGGCATTGCCAAGGGCAACGTGGACACAGGCCTGCCGCTGTTTGAAGCTGGCGTCTATCAGGAGATGCTAACCACCGTCGCCGCCATGCCGCCGGGAACTCCGGAACTTGGCGTGGCCGTGGGCGACGCCGCGCGCACGCACAAGGCCATCTTCATGACCAACCACGGCCTAGTCACGTGGGGCAGCGACCTCACCCACGCTCTGGCCCTGAATGAGGAAATCGACACCCTCGCCCGCCTTGCCCTGCTGGCTGGCGGCGCGAAGTAGCGCCCCAAACGCCCACCCACTGCACGCAACAAGCCCCCGGCGAGCATCTCGCCGGGGGCTTGTTCTTTCGTCAACAGGTCAGTCCCGCTAGCGCGGGGTCCCGCCCCGATAAGCGCTCCAGATGAGCCATATGCCCAGCAGACCAAGGGGCAGGGAAAGCAGCATGCCCATGGTCAGCCAGCCGCCAAACAGGAAGCCAAGCTGCGCGTCCGGCTCGCGGAAAAACTCCACGAAAATACGCGCGCTTGCGTACCCAAGGGCGAACAGCCCGGAGACCGCACGGCGCGGACGCGGCCGGGACGAGAACCAAAACAGCACAATAAAAAGCACAACGCCCTCAAGGGCGGCCTCGTACAGCTGTGAGGGATGGCGGGGGAAGGGTCCGGCCTCGTAGCCGGGGAAAATCATTGCCCACGGCACGTCGCTGACGCGGCCCCACAACTCGCCATTGATAAAGTTGCCGATGCGCCCGGCGCACAGGCCAATGGGCACAAAGGGGGCGATGAAGTCCGTGACCTGAAAAAAGGTCTTCCCGGTTCTGCGGGCAAAGATAAACACGCAGGCCAAAACGCCCACCAGCCCGCCATGGAAGGACATCCCGCCCTTCCAGATCTTGAGCATCTCCAGAGGGTGGTCGAGGTAGACGCCGAAGTCGTAGAACAGGATGTACCCAAGGCGCGCGCCAAGGATGACCCCGAGCATGCCCCACGCGATGAGGTCGTCCACCTCTTCGCCGGTCCAGCCGGACCCGGGGCGCGAGGCGCGAAAACGCCCCAGCCCCCACGCGGCGCAAAAGCCCACCAGATACATCAGCCCGTACCACCGCACGGACAGCGGACCAAGGTGCAGCGCCACAGGGTCAATATGCGGATAGGTGATCATGTACGGCTCCTCAGCCGGGAGAGGACGAAAAGCACCACGCGCCGGTCTCTCCCGAGGGGCCGCCGCGCTGCATCGCCCCGCGTTAGGACTGCTTGCTCAGCCACACGCCAACGCTCATGCGCTCCTCCTCCCACTCGGAGGACATGCGCAGCTTCAGGAACTCAAAGTACAGGTGGTCCACAAAGGACAGCCCGCGTTCGATGAGGTACATCTTCTCAAGGAAGATGCCATCTGGGTCGTCGTCATCATCGCGCTTGGTGTCCACCTTGGGGGTTTTGAATCCGTTGAAGGCGAAGTCTTCGGCCTTGATGGTGAACTGCCACGCGTCGGAGTCAACCTCCACGCGGAACTGGGCCTTGGTGACCTTTTTGCCCATGGCAAGGCCGAGCTTGGCCTCGCGCATTTCGCTCATCAGGCCGGTGACGGAGGTGGTCTCCTTGGAGTCCCCTTCGCCGCCCTGCACGGAGATGCGCTGTTCCATGAACAGGGCAAAGTTCTCACCGTCCGGCATGGTGAAGATGCCGCCGGTGGCTTCGCTCTTGTACCAGAGCCACGTCAGAAAATCCTGACCAAGGACGATATCCTTGGCCTGTCCGAGATATGCGTCTTCCATATGCTTGTCCTTTGGCTAGGCGAAGTGCTCGGCTTCGATGTCATCCAACGCCTTGGCCCTGTCCTCGCCGAGGAGCTCAACGGCCTTGTAGTACGGCGTCAGCGGTTCCAGATGCAGGTCGAAGGTCAGGGTGAACATATCCTCGAACAGGCTGCGCAGCTTGGACTGCGTGGACGCGAGGTAGACAATGTTGTCCTGAATGTTCCACACCACGTCAAACTGCGCGGGCACCGGCAGTGTACGGGCGCGAAGGCGCAGGGTGACCTGCTCCTTGAGCTCCTTCTTCCTGTCGCGCGAGACGAACTTTTTGCCCTGCTCGCGGATGCGGTCCATCTCCTGATTGAGCGCAATCTGGAAGTGCTTTTTCACCACGGCCGCGCTCATGCGGCGGGTGTCGAGGCGCAGGCCAAAGGTCAGATAATGGCCCTTTTCCGGCGGCGCTGTGGCCCACTGGGTATCGAGCATATCGTCAAAGCACACCCAACCAAAAGACCGCTCGTCGGCGGTATCGTCTATGTCCATAAACGCGTTGCGCTTCAGGCGGTCCGGTATCTCTGCCCACAGAGACTCCGGCACCTCCTCAAGAAGGCGGTATCGCGTAAACGTCGCACTGGCGGATATAAATCCCACTGTGTTCTCCTTATCGCTGTAGGGGCAGCGGCGCATGCCGCCGAACATCAAGGGCACTTGATAACGCCCACCGCCATCGGGGGCAAGGGGTAACCCGCTTCCTCCGGGCTGTTGAAGCGGCGCGCGGCGTCAGGTATGCTCCAGCCAAAGCGTCCCGAACGCTCCATTTTCCGACACCGCAACTGCGCACCACCGGAGGACGCCATGCCCACATACACCGGCATCAATCACCTCGCCATGGCCACCGGCGACATGGACGCCACCATCCGCTTCTGGCGCGACCTGCTTGGCATGCGCCTTGTCGCGGGGCTGGGGCATCCGGGCTACCGGCACTACTTTTTCCAAATTTCCGATGACGACATGATTGCCTTTTTCGAGTGGCCGGAGACCAAACCCGTCGCCGAAAAGGACCACGGCTACCCCGTCAAGGGCCCTTTTATCTTCGACCATGTCTCCTTTGGCGTGGCAACCATAGAGGACCTGTGGGAGGTCAAGGACAAGCTGGACGCCATGGGCTGCATGCCTTCGGAGGTTGTGGACCACGGGTTCATCAAGTCCGTGTACTGCTTCGACCCCAACGGCATCCCCATTGAATTCTCCCTGCCCGTTGCAGATGCAGACCCGCGCACGCACCCCGCCCTTGCGGATTCGCGCCCCTCGGATGTGGCGCTGGAAGGCCCGGAGCCGCAGCCCGGGCACTGGCCGCGCCCCGTGCCCACCCCGCAGGACCAACGCGCCGAATACCCCGGCGAGGGGCAGGAATTGCAGGAGCCGCACCGCAACAAGTGGCGGAAGTAGGCCGCCGCTCCGGGCGCCGGAACATTCCGGCACGGGCGCCTTGGCCGCTTCTTATCACGGGCGCGCCGCTGGCGTTTGCGCCACACCACAGTGGCGCACAGTGGCGCGTATCGACCGTGGGCAATCACCTTTCGAGCCAGCGAAAAAAGCACGGGAACGTCATCGCACGTCTTCCGCTAGGGCGCCATGAGGATGGAGCACTGTCGCCCGCACATCATCTTGACTTTTCTGCATGGCTTCCTGATTCTGGAACAATACGAGAACCAGTGTGACAGCATCCCAAAGGATCTCACATGACTCCAGACATCATTGTCGTCAGCTCCATTCTGGTGATTGCCATCGTTTTGCTGGTCACCGAGAAGCTCCCGGTCGACCTGACCGGTCTGGGCCTTGTCGTCGTATTGATGGTGGCCGGTCAGCTTACCCCGGTTCAGGCCGTATCCGGCTTTGCCAATCCGGCTCCCCTTGCGGTGGGGGCGCTCTTTGTGGTCAGCCGTGGGCTCGTCCGCACAGGCGCTCTGAACTTCATCACCAGAACCACCATTAAATTTACAGCGGGCAGCCGCAAGCGGCTGCTTCTTGTCAGCTTGCTGCTGGTGGGCACCTTGTCGGCCTTCCTCAACAACACCCCTGTGGTCATCCTGTTTATGTCCATCATCATGGCCGCGTGCAGCCGGTTCGGGTTCGCGCCGTCCAAGCTGCTTATCCCGCTGTCCTACATCTCCATTCTGGCGGGCACCTGTACGCTCATCGGCACCTCGACCAACATTTTGGTGAGTGATACGGCGTTCAGCTTGGGGGCCAAGCCCATCGGCATGTTTGAGCTCTCGGTACTGGGCGTGCCCATTGCCATTTGCGGCGCGGTGTTCATGTATTTTTTTGCCGACGTCCTCCTCCCGGAACACGCCTTCCCCTTTTCGCACGAAAACTCGGCGGCCGACCTGTATTTGTCGGAGCTCACGGTCTATCCGGACAGTAGCCTCGTGGGCATCAACCCGGCGCAGGGCATGCCACAAAAATATGAATCCCTCACAATATACGAGGTGTTCCGCGGCGAGGAAATCTACGACGTCAAGACTGACAACGTGGTGCTGCAGGCCGACGACCGCATTCTGGCAAAAGGCTCGGCCGACGACCTGACGTCCATTTTAAACAGCGAGGATGCCGGCAACCCCGGTTTCGCGTGCCCCCACCTCAGCGACACCCAACTCGTGGAACTGCTTGTCCCGTCAGGCTCCGACGCCCGCGGTGTCACGCTGGACGACCTCTTTCTGGCCGACGATCAGGAAAACTGCATCATCGGCTTGCTGCGGCGCCACTCCCATTACTCCTGGACAAAGGCCCACTCCATGAAACTGCGGGTGGGCGACGTTATTTTGGTCCAACTCAAACCCCACGCATTGGACCGCATCCGCAAGGAAGAAAACTTCATCGTTCTCAACGACAATGTGGTCAAAGACATTGTCAACCGCCGCCGAGCGCCCCTTGCCATTGGCATCTTTGTGCTGATGATTGCTGCCGTGGTCTCCGGGCTGGCCAACATCCTCACCGGCGCTTTTGCCGGAGCCTTCGCCATGATCCTGACAGGCTGCCTGAGCCTTAAGGAGGCCTACAGGGCGGTGGACGTCAAAATCCTTATGCTCATCATCGGCACAATCGCCCTTGGGCTAGCCATGCAGACATCCGGCGCGGATATGGTGTACGCCAAGGCCTTTCTCGGGCTGTTCGGCGGGGCAAGCCCGCAGGTGATTCTGGCCGGATTTATTGTGCTGACCAGTCTTCTTTCCCACTTTCTGTCCAACAACTCCACGGCTGTCCTTCTCGTTCCGGTGGGCATCGCCACGGCCGCATCCCTTGGGGTGGACGCCCGGCCATTCATCATCGGCATCGCCTTTGGCGCGTCGGCCTGTTTCGCCACGCCCATCGGCTATCAGACCAACCTCATCGTCTACGGTCCCGGCGGCTACACCTTTTTGGACTTTCTCCGCCTCGGCCTGCCCATGGTCATCATCTCCTGCGGCGGGGCCGCCTTGTTCATTCCAACGTTTTGGCCCTTCTAGCCCTCCTCCAGCCGCTCAATGGTCAACGCTTGCGGTGACGGCGCCCAAGGAGCGGGGAAAGGCCGTCCAAAGACGGAGACACCGTCAGCCCTCAGGAGCCACAAGGCTCTGGTACAGGCGCATGTACTTTTCGGTCATCACGTCCACGCCGTAGCAGAGGAGGACGCGCTCGCGCGCCACGGCTCCCCGGCGCTGGCGCTCCTGCCGTGGCATGTCGCGCATGGCGAGGATGGCGCGGGCCAGTTCGTCCGGCGCACCGGGGGGCACCACCAGCCCTGTATCCGCCACAATCTCCGCCGCATCGCCAACATCGGTCACCACACAGGGCACGCCGCAGGCCATGGCCTCGCCCACGGCATTGGGAAAGCTCTCGGTATGCGAGGCCGTCACCGCCACATCCAGCGCCGTATAAAAGCCCGGCATATCCTCCTGCCGCCCCACAAGGCGCACCATGCCCGATGCACCTGCGCTGCCTAGCAGGGCCGCAAGCTCTGAGTTCGACGCCTCCATCCCCTCGCCGCACAGCACACATACCACGCCGGACTCCGGCCCAAGGCGCCCCAGCGCCTGCGCAAGAACATCGTGCCCCTTCATGGGGTCAAAGCGTGCGGCCATGCCGATGACGAACGCCTCCGGCGCAATGCCCCACGCCTTCCGCTGACGCCGCGCGCCCGGTGCGGGGCCGTGGTCCTGCGGCGTCTCCGGATGGCCGTTTTGGGGCTGACCTAGGGGGTGCTCCGGGGAATGCTCTGACGGATGGCTGGGGAGAGGGGTTGGGGGCGACTCGGGGCGGAAGACCTCGCCGTCAAACCCGTTAGGGATGACCTCAACGCGGCGCGGGCGATAGCCCAGCTTGTGCGTGTGGTACCACGCGGCGCGTCCGGAATTGGTCACCACGGCGGCAGGGCGGCCGGACAGCCGCGCGCAGGCCGCCACAGTCCACGCCGTGGTCCGGGCGTAGCGCGACAGGTCCATGTCCGCGCAGCGGATGTTCCACACCACCCGCCCCCGGCGCGCAAGGCCTGCGGCCACAAGGCCCAGCAGGTCCGCGTGGTAGAGCCACGTCTGCACCACGTCCGGGTTCTCGCGCCGCAGCAGCCGGACAAGCCGCCACAGCGCCGCTGGCGATGGCACACCACGCCGCAGATGCAAGCTGGCGACAGGAACGCCCGCCGCCTCAAGGGGCGCGGCAAGGGGACCGGGCGGCAGCAGACTCACCACCTGCTGCACCACCCCGCGCCGCGCAAGGCGCGGGGCCAGACGGGCAAGGCTGGTTTCCGCCCCGCCAACGCCGAGTCCGGTGATGATATGCACAACCTTCACAGCGCCTCCTGCCAGAAAAAACGCGCCGCCCCGGTCCTGCCGGTGCGGCGCGCTGTTTAGTCGTCGTGTGTCGTGGTGGAATCCTCGGGCTTTGGGCCAATGAATTCCTTTTCCATCAGCACGTCCCGGTACTCCTCGCCGTAGATGCGCAGCATCACCATGGCAAAGGAGAGGATAAGCGGGCCATACAAGAGCCCAGGCGGGCCAAAGGCCTGAAGCCCGCCAATGACGGAAAGGAAAATATAAATCAGCGGCATCCCCGACGCCCCGCGCATAAAGTACGGACGCAGGAACGTGTCAATGCTGGTCACCAGCAGCCCGCACCACAGCATCAAGAACACGGCGGCCTTCCACTTGCCCACAATGAGCAGGTATCCCGAGGCCGGCACCCACACAAGGCCCGTGCCCAGCACCGGGATGAGCGAGGAAAAGCCCATCATCGTGCCCCAAAACAGCGCGGGAATATCCACAGCCGCTAGGCCCACGCCGCCGGCCAGCCCCTGCAGCATCGCCACCAGCAGGCCGCCCACCAGCACGGAGCGCGACACGCGGCGCAGGCTGTAGATGATGGAGTCCTCCTGCTCCTCGCGCAGGGGGGAGAGGTACTTCACCGTCGCGACAATGCGCCGTCCATCACGCAACAAAAAGAACAGGATGAACAGCATGATGAAAAAGTCCAGCAGCACGCTGAACGCGTCCGTCAGCAGGCCCGTGCCCAGCTGGATGGATGTCTCGCCCACCTGCCGCGAAAAGCGCAGCAGGCCGGACTGGATGTCGATGTCCTCCAGATGGATGTAGGGGAGCTTGTCGCTCAGCCACGCGCTCACGGCGTCAAAGCGGCTTTGCCCCAACAGCGCGTCAAAGTCCGTATGGCGTATCCAATCGGTCACAGCGGCAATGGACTGCGCGCCCTGCGTGGCCAGCCCCGTCAGAAAAAAGAACGCGGGGATGAACACGCACACCGTCACCAGCAACACCACACTGCCCGCGGCGACATTTTCGTGCCCGCCAAGGCGGCTGGAGATGCGGGTGAACATGGGCGTACAAATGGCCGCCAACACACCGGAAAAAATGATGGGATGAAGAAATGGGCTAAATACCCTGTACGCCAGATACAGGGCAAAAAGGATGAGGGTGAACAGGAACAGCGAATAGTAGCGGCTGCCCCGAGGCGCGGGCCATGAAATCCCGGGCCGAGAGTCCTGCGTCATATCGTCCTCCGGCGGAAGAGGCCTCCGCCAATGGACCGCCCAAGCGGAGCGGCTCCAGATTGATTGTATGATGACGGAAAAGCC
>NZ_JBUDSW010000038.1:0-18239 GCF_054921475.1 Desulfobaculum sp.
CTTGGGATCCTGCACTTAACGCTTGATTGCCAATACGATTGCTTAACAATCCTCTCAGGGGGGGGTGGGAGCTAGGCGTGTGGCGCGCTATTCATAACAGTCCACTACGCTCCGCCCTCCGTATGGGGATTCGTAAGGGAATCATTCCCTTACGCCGTCGGAGACAAAAATACGCGCGGCGCAGGCACGCGTTTGGGCGTAGGTTGGTGGTGGCGCCTCTTTTCTGTTACCTCCGGTGGGTTAAGGATTTCATCCTTAACAATCCTCTCATGGGGGATGGGAGCTAGGCGTGTAGCGCGCTATTCATAACAGTCCACCACGCTCCGCCCACCATATGGGGATTCGTAAGGGAATCATTCCCTTACGCCGTCGGAGACAAAAAATACGCGCGGCGCAGGCATACGTTTGGCCGCACGGTCAAAAAAAGCGGGGAGAGGACTGGTGTCCTCTCCCCGCTGGAGAATCGGTATCTGCGCCCTGAGACGGCGCGGATTAGATGATGCGCTTACGGATATTCGTGACGAAGATTTCCGCAAGGATAACGATGGTGAAGATGCACAGCAGGATAACGCCCACTCGGTCCCACTCAAAGAGGTTGAGGGCCGTATCCAGTGCCATGCCGATGCCGCCGGCACCGACAAGGCCGATGACTGCGGATTCACGGACGTTGATGTCCCAGCGGAAGAGCAGGATGCCCCAGAATGCGGGGGCGACCTGCGGCCAGTAGCCCTTGAGGAGCACTGTAGGCCACGGGGCGCCCGCGGCTTTCAGGGCTTCGACGGGGCCTTCTTTGGCCTCTTCCAGCGCTTCGGCGATGAGCTTGCCGCAGAAGCCGACGGACCTGAAGCCGATGGCGACTGCGCCAGCCAGCGCGCCGGGGCCGAACATGGCCACGAACAGGAGCGCCCACACGAGGGAGTTCACTGTACGCGAGGACACGAGGATCAGCTTAGCCAGCCAGTTCAGCAGGGGCATCTTGGTGATGTTGTTGGCACCCATGAGGCCGACGGGCACGGCCAGCACAATAGCCAGCAGGGTACCCAGCGTAGCGATGTGCAGGGTTTCCATCAGGGGAACATGCAATCCCACGGGATAGTACGCCACATCAAGCGGCCACATGCGGTTAAAGAGGTCCTGCACCTGCGCGGGCGCGTCGTAGAGGAACTCCGGGATGACTTCAACGGTCCTGACGGACCACATAAAGAGCGCCACCGCACACAGATAGAACGTGAAGCGAGTCAGACGCTCGGCCGGGGTGAACCGTTCCCATTTCATCATATCATTCATCGGAACATTGCCTTCACTTTCACCGACAGAAATTCCGATACCATGATCAAGGCGATGATAGAGATCAGGATCGCGGCGAGGAAGTCGTAGTCAAAGCGCTGGAACGCGGCGAACAGGGTGCCGCCGATACCGCCAGCGCCAACGATGCCGACCATCGTGGAGTTACGCAGGTTGGCGTCGAACTGATACGAGGAGAAGCCAACGAAACGGTTGAACACCTGCGGCAGCACCGCAAAGATGAGCACGCTCATAAACGGTGCGCCGGACGCGCGGACGGCTTCCACGGGCTTGAGGCTGATTTCCTCGATGGCTTCAGCGAACAGTTTGCCGATGAAGCCGATGGACGCGAAAATCAGCGTCAGGATGCCCGCCAGCGGGCCAAAGCCCACAGCCTTCACGAACAGGATGGCGAAGATGACCGGGTGGAACGAACGGCAGATGCAAATCACCGTCCGCGCGGGCCAGGTCAGCCAGTCGGGCATCAGGTTGCGGGCGGAGCACAGGCCGATGGGCAGGGAGAACAGCACGCCAAACGCCGAGGCAATGACGGCAATCTGGATGGTCTCGAGCATATTGCGGACCAAGAGCTGCCAGCGCTCAAAATTGGGCGGAACCATTTCGCCAAGCAAGCTTGCGGCATTGGAAAAGCCCTGAATAAAGCGGCCCCACGTAATGTCCAGATACGACATGGCATACAGCGCATAGGCAATGGCCAGCAGGTAGCCCAGCCGCGCCCACCAATTTGGTTTGAAGGGCGTTTCCCTTCGCTCTGCCACCGAACTCATTGCAGCCAATCCTTGCCGCCGTAAATTTCCTGAAGATGCTCAGTACCGAGGGCATCGGGAGCGCCGTCAAAGACGACGTGTCCCTTGCTCATACCCACAATGCGGTCGGCAAAGCGCTTGCCGAGGTTCACGTCGTGGATATTGACCACCAGAGGAATATTGCGGTCCGTACAGACTTTGCTGAGCAGTTCCATAATTTCCACGGAGGTCTTGGGGTCCAGCGAGGAGGTCGGCTCGTCGGCGAGCAGGATGTGCGGGTCCTGCATCAGGGCGCGGGCAATGCCCACACGCTGGCGCTGGCCGCCGGACAGGCTGTCCGCGCGCTCGTTGGCGAACTCCAGCAGGCCCACGCTGTCCAGCAGGTGGAATGCCCTTTCGATGTCGTCCTTGGGGTACTTGCGCAGCCATGCACGCCACACAGGCAGGTAGCCAAGGCGGCCACACAGCACGTTTTCCATCACGGACAGACGCTCAACGAGGTTGAACTCCTGAAACACCATGCCGATGCGGCGGCGGGCGGCGCGCAGGTTGCTGCCGGAGAGGTTGGTGATGTCCAGGCCGGAGATGCTGATGCTGCCGCTGGTGGGATCGATGAGCCTGTTGATGCAGCGGATGAGGGTGGACTTGCCCGTACCGGACGGACCAATGATGGCCGTGGTGGAGCGTCCGCTCACTTCAAAGGAAATGCCTTTCAATACAGGCTTTCCCGCTACGTATTCCTTTACCAGGTTGTCGATGCGCAAGGAGCGCTCTGAGTCATTATTCATAGGTACGCTGTTCCAGTTCTTTACACGTATGAACCCGGAAAGGCCTTAGCCTTTCCGGGTTTTCACTCCGTCACGCCAGAAGGCGATCGGGTTTAGTTCTTTTTCTTCGCCCTCTTGGCGGCTTCCTTGGCGGCCATCTTCTTCAGGCCATCCTTGTTGTAGTAGGTGCCGGTGGATTCCGCGATGTCGCGGATGATCTTCCAGTCAGCCATGTAGGTGACGGGATAGAAGCGGTCGGCGCCCTTGAAGTTTTCCTGCATGGAAGGCGGGAAGCGGTACGTGTGGAACGCGCCAACAATCTTCTGCACCAGCTCGGGCTTCAGGTTGTGCGCGTAGCCAAAGGAAGAGGTGGGGAACTTGGCGCTGCGGTAAATGATGCGGAAGTCGTCGCGGTCGATACGGCCGGCTTCGGCCATGCGGTCGAACACGTCGGAGGCAACGGGGGCGGCGTCGTAGTCACCGTGGGCAACGCCCATGATGGACTGGTCATGCTTGCCGGAGTACATCACGCGGTAGTCCTTGTCCGGGACAAGGCCTTCCTTGGGGAAGAGCGCGCGGGGAGCGAGGTTGCCGGAGTTGGAGGATGCGGACGTGTGCGCCACGACCTTGCCCTTCAGGTCTTCCAGCTTCTTGTAGGGGCTGTCGGCGCGGACGATCATGATGAGGTTGTAGCCCTGGAAGCCGTCGGCGTAGCCCTTAACGGCCATGGGTACAAAGCCGGCCAGATTCACGGCAAAGCCGGTGGGGCCGGTGGAGAAGCCAGCGATGTGCAGGCGGCCGGAACGCATGGCCTCAACTTCGGCGGCGTTGGACTGCACGGTGTAGTACACAACGCGCTTGCCGGTGGCTTTCTCAAGGTAGGCCTGGAAATCGGCAAAGGCATCCCTGTACACTGCGGGATCTTCGACAGGCGTGTAGGTAAAGACCAGGGTGCTCGGGTCGAGCCATTCGGACTCGTCCTTGGGGCTATCCGCCACCAGGTCGCCGTCCTCGTCACAATACATTTCGTCAAGCTGACCACGGTTCAGGCAGTCACCGGCAAAGGCGACGCTAGCACTGGCAGCCATCAGCAGGACCAGAAGAGCGGTAAGAAATCTCTTGGCCATCAGAAACCCTCCAATCGGTTGTTTCAAACGGGACTCCGTTCTCGACTCTCGTACCGCGGCTTGAACCCCACACGCCGCGGCCTCCATTACACTGCAACACAGAGGATGCCCTGCATCCTCTTGGCGGGAAATTCCACGCCCGCCTGCGGTGCCCTTATATGATTTCCCCGCTTTTCACAAGATTATTACGATCTTGTATCGGTTTTTTCTATGGCAGGCGCATTTGCGATGCCCGCGAATTCCTGCGATGGTTTCTGCCCAATTTCTAATCGAATCCCCGGCGGTCAATGCCGCGCCCATGCCGGCGCGCCCTGCACCACCGCCGCCCTGACGATGAAGGAGACGTTATGCCCCTTATGCAATTGCCCCAGCTGCTCAGCACGCCCCGCACCACCGCCACCGCCCCCGGAGCGCTGTCCTCGCTCTTGACCCATGCGGCGCGGTTTGGGCCACGGGGCGTTCTTGTCCATGGGGCGAGCTTTGCCGCATCCGGCGCGCTGGCCCGCCTGCTTGGGGACTGCCCCGGCGACATGGATTGCCGCGCATGGCAGCACCCCGGCGGCGAGCCCACCCTCCATCAGCTTGCCGACCTGCTCTGCGCGGCGCGCGAGCACGGCGCAGACTGGATTGCCGCTGTAGGCGGCGGCAGCGTGCTGGATATCGCCAAAGGCTGCGCCGGGCTTTACCACCAGTCCGGCGATGTCCAGCAGTACCACGATGGCGCGGCCATCATTGGCGACACCCTGCCCTTTATCGCCGCCCCCACCACGGCGGGCACCGGCTCCGAAGCAACGCCCGTCTCGGTGCTGACCAACACCGAAACGGGCGTCAAAAAGTCCTTCCGCAGCCCCACCATGACGGCGCAGGTGGTACTGTTGGACGCAGAGCTCCTTACCGGATGCCCGGCCAAGGTCGTAGCATCGTCGGGTCTGGATGCCATGACGCAGGCCATTGAATCCTACACCAGCAGATACGCCACGTGGTTCTCGCAAACGCTGGCCCTGCGCGGGCTTACTCTCCTCGCAGAGCATCTGCCCCGCGCGTATGATGCCGCCACCGACGGAGATATTCCTCTGCCCCATGCCGAGGGCATCCTGCTTGGGAGCTTCCTTGCCGGGGTGGGCTTTGCCTCCTCGCGCCTTGGGGTGGTCCACGGCCTTGCGCACCCGCTGGGCGCGCGCTTCCACCAGCCCCACGGCCTGACCTGCGGCGTCTGCCTGCCTGTTGCCATTGAGCTGAACCGCGACACCATGGGCGCGCAATATACGGAAATGAGCGAGGCCATCGGCGCAGACCTGCTGGAAACCGTCCACGCCCTGCTGGCGCACTTTGGCATCCAGAACCCCTTTTCCGGGCAAACGCTTGCCGACCGCGACGCCGTTATTGAAGAGGTGCTGGTCTCCGGGTCCACCAAGGCCAACCCGCTGTCCATCACGCGTGAGCATGTAAACTCGCTGCTGGACCGCCTGCTGGCCTAGGCAACACGGGCGCCAACGCAGCCTACACCCAAAACGCACAATGCCCCGAACAGTCTCCTGCTCGGGGCATTATGCGTGGGTCCTCCCACAGGCCTGGGCGCTATTCCAAACGCCCTTTGCCGCGCAATGTCTCGCGAATGGTTTGGGTCACCGTCTCCCACGTCATGGGCTTGCCCACAAAGGCGTCCATCCCTGCACCAAGGAAGCGTTCCACATCCTCGTTGGTGCTGTAGGCCGTCATGGCAATGATAGGAATGTCGCAGTCCAGCACCCCGGATTCCTGCGTCCGGATGCGGCGCGTGGCCTCGTCCCCGTTCATCCCCGGCATACGGATGTCCATAAGCACCACGTCAAAACGCTGCGTGCACAGAATATCCAGTGCCTGTTGGCCGTCGCCCACGGTTGTGACGCGGTGCCCTTCCCGTTTGAGAATCATCAGCACCACGGTCTGATTGACCGGATTGTCCTCGACCAGCAGTATCTCCAGTGGCGGCAGCCCTGCATTGCGCTGCGCCGCACTGGCCTTGCCAGCCCCCTCTTTCCCACGCTTTATTTCATCATCCATAACTGCCTTGGCCATGCCGTGTTTGCAGAATTGCCCCGGACCTCTGCAAGCGCCTCCCATGCACGCCATCACACAACGCCTGTCCATCCCGCGCCCTACACTTGCAAACACACGGGAATTCCAGACGTTCCCTAGTATAGAATATACATACCGTTTTTTGTCAATGTTTCGGCCAAATCTGCCTGTCCGGCGGTGGCTTACGCCACCCCCTGCTCCCTCCACCCACAAGAACAGTGCTATTCCAATATGTTGCAGACTTGTCCACACCGCCCGGCCTCGGCCCAAAGGCCTACGCAGCGCACAGGCCGCCTTGATTTATGACACTTTTTCCTGCGTGGTCATCAACAGCTCCCCGTTGAGAATGCTTTTCAACACCCTCCTCTCTCGCCACAATCAGGCAAAACCATCCACACCCATCCGGAGTGCGCACCATCCATGCCCGCCGCGCGCGCACTTTCCTGCACCTTCGGCGCGCAGGGCGCTGTCGGCAATCTTACACTTTCCACACGCCAAAGTTTATCCCCTGCTATTCCGGCATGTTAAGAAATATACCTTGTGGACAACCATGTGGATTTTCACCCCTTTTGGGCCCATTTTTTCTAAAACGCATGAAATACTTGCGTTTTCGACTAACCCGTCAGTTTTCCAACACCCCTTTACCTCATGGCGCTTTTGGACTATGCTTCTAGAAATTATCTGCTTTTCATAAGCACTTCAAATTACTACTGATTTTCTTCCTCTTCGAGGCGTTTCGGCACTGGTGAACCCGGTGCGAATCCGGGGCGGTTCTGCCCCTGTAACCCGCGCCGCCGCTGGCGGACATGGCGACCACCACACCGCCACCCAGCAGCCCCGCGGGAAGCCAGACCACGGTCCGAAGCACTCTAAAGAAAACGAAGCGCCAACGCGGCGCGTGGCGGCTTCGTGTCTAACTCTCCAACGCGTTAGGAATGCAGTACATGCAACCCTGGAAATCCGTTCGTGGCTTTGAACGCTTTAGCTTGTGCGACTGGCCGGGCAAAACCTGCTGTGTCATCTTTCTTGGCGGGTGCAATCTGCATTGCCCCACCTGCCACAATGCCACCATGGCATGGCACCATGAAACGCTGCCAACCCTCGACCAATCCGCCATGATGCGCTTTTTGCAAAACCGCACCAAATGGCTGGACGGTGTCACCATCACTGGCGGCGAACCCACCACCGTGGACGGTCTGGAGACCATCCTCGCCGACATTCACGCACTGGGCTATGCCATCAAGCTCGACACCAACGCCATGAATCCCGGCGTGGTGGCCGACATGCTGGCAACGGGCTACGTCACCACCTTTGCCGTGGACGTCAAAGGCCCCTACGAAAAATACCCGGCCCTTACCGGCAACGCCGTCTCCGCCGAAACGGCGCAGCGCAATGTTGAGCGTATTTTCGCCATGGCGCAGGACAACCCCGGGCGCTTTTATTTCCGCACCACCCGGGTGCCCCTGCTCACCGATACGGACATCGAAACGGTCCGCGGGTACCTGCCCGCCGGCTTCCCCCTCACCGAACAAAAATACATAGAACCTCGGAGGACGTCAGATGCCCAGACAGATTCTGAAACGGGACGGATGCATGGAGACGTGGTCACTGGAGCGGATTGCGAGTGCCATCCTGAAGGCGCTGCAAGCCAACGGGGTGAAGGATCCGCTGCTCTCCAAGCGACTGGCTCGTAAGGTCGAATCCAAGCTGAGCGGCATCGAAGTCGCCGAGCAAGAGCACGTGCAGGACCTCGTGGAGCAGGTCCTGATGGAATCCCGCATGTACGGGGTTGCCAAGAAATATATCATCTACCGTGAACGCCGCCGCGAACTGCGCGCCCACGACAACGCCTATCTGGACGTCAAGGACACCATCGACACCTACCTGTCGAAGGCGGATTGGCGCGTGGCGGAAAACGCGAATATGTCGCACTCCTTTCAGGGGCTGATGCTGCACTTGTCCGGTTCCATCCAGGCGCGCTATGCACTGGAGAAGTATCCGGAAGAAGTCCGTCAGGCGCATGAGCACGGCTATTTTCACATCCACGACCTGTCCTTTGGCCTCGCCGGATACTGCGCAGGCTGGAGCCTGCGCGACCTGCTGCTGGAGGGCTTCAACCTTGAGGGCCGTTCCTGCGCTGGTCCCGCACGGCATTTTGACTCCGCCCTTGGGCAGATGGTCAACTTTCTCGGCACGCTCCAGAACGAGTGGGCCGGGGCGCAGGCCTTCAACAACGTGGACACCTACCTCGCGCCCTTTATCCGTCACGACGGGCTGGACTACGAGCAGGTGCGTCAGGCCATGCAGAAGTTTGTGTTCAACCTGAACACCACCTCGCGCTGGGGCGGCCAAAGCCCCTTCACGAACATGACCTTTGACCTCGCCTGCCCCAAGCACATCCGCGACGAGGCCGTCATCATTGGCGGCAAGCTGCAGGACGCCACCTACGGCGACTTTCAGCAGGAGATGGACTGGATCAACCGCGCCTTCCTTGAGGTTATGCTCGACGGCGACTACCACAAGCGCATTTTCTCCTTCCCCATTCCCACGTACAACATCACGGCGAACTTCCCGTGGGAATCGGAAATCGGCGAATTGCTCCTGAAGCTGACGGCCAAGTACGGCGTGCCCTACTTCCAGAACTTCATTAATTCCGACCTGGACCCCGAGGACGTGCGCTCCATGTGCTGCCGCCTCAAGATGGACCTGCGCGAACTGCGCAAAAAGGTCGGCGGGCTGTTTGGCGCGGGCGACCTGACCGGCTCCATCGGCGTGGTGACCCTGAACCTGCCCAAGCTGGCCTATCTGGCGCAGGGCGAGGAAGACTTCCTCGACATCATCACCGAGTACGCCACCATGGCGCGCGACTCGCTGGAGTTCAAACGCAAGCTCATCAACGACAACCTTGAGCGCGGCATGTTCCCGTGGTCCCAGCGCTACCTGAAAAATGGCTTCGACGGTCACTTCTCCACCATTGGACTGGTGGGCGGCCATGAAGCCTGCCAGAACCTGCTGGGCAAGGGCATTGAAACCGAAGCAGGCACCCGCCTGATGCAGCGCGTGCTGGAGCACCTGCAGGAGCTGACCTCCCACTTCCAGGAGGAGACCGGGCACCTGTACAATCTGGAAGCCACCCCGGCCGAGGGCACCAGCTACCGCCTCGCCAAGATTGACAAGCAGCTGTACAAGGAAATCAATTCCTCGGGCAACGGCGTGCCGTACTACACCAACTCCACGGCCCTGCCCGTCGGCATCTCCAACGATGTTGTGTTCGCTCTGGAGCATCAGGACAAGCTCCAGCCGATGTATACCGGCGGTACGGTGTTCCACACCTACCTTGGTGAAGCCGTCTCCGACACCACGGCCCTCAAAAACTTCATCGTCAAAACCTTCACCAATACGAAGCTGCCCTTCCTGTCCATTACGCCCACGTTCTCCATCTGCAATGAGCATGGGTACATTGCTGGAGAGCACTTCACCTGCCCCACCTGCGGTCAGGACGCCGAGGTCTACACCCGCATTGTCGGGTACTACCGCCCCGTGTCCCGCTGGAACAAGGGCAAGCAGGCGGAATACGACGACCGCGTTGTGTTCCACGAAGTCTGCGACCGCTGCTAAACGCGGCGCACTGTAAAAGAGACGCGGCCCCGGCACATCTGTGCCGGGGCCGCTTTTTTGTCGCCTGCCACGCTCTGCGCGGTATGCGCATGCCTGCCTAGAAGCGCTCGAAGTCGTCGTCAGCGTCACCGTCCATATCAAGGGCGACGCCGCTGCCGCCGGCCCCATCGGAGGATGCCCCGCCGCCACCGGACGACTTGGACTTGGACCCGCCACTGATGGGCTTTGCCGCGCTGAGCTGACGGTTGGGACCTGCCGAACGCGACGGCAACGCGCGGGATGCGCCGGAGCCGTTGCTCTTCAGCTTAAAGAACGCCATAGTCTGCTGCAGCTGTTCGGCCTGGCTGGACAGTTCCGTCGATGTAGACGCCATTTCCTCGGCTGCGGCGGCGTTTTGCTGCACCACCTGATCCAGCTGCTGGATGGCCTGATTAATCTGCTCCGCGCCGGAATTCTGCTCGTTGCTGGCGGCGGCAATTTCCTGCACCAGCTCGGCGGTGCGCTTGATGTCCGGCACCATCTTGGACAGCATATTCCCGGCCCGTTCGGCCACTTCCACACTGGAGGACGACAGTTCGCTGATTTCCGCTGCGGCGGCGCCACTGCGCTCGGCCAGCTTGCGGACTTCGGCGGCCACAACGGCAAAGCCCTTGCCGTGCTCGCCCGCGCGGGCGGCCTCAATGGCGGCGTTGAGGGCCAGCAGGTTGGTCTGCCGCGCAATTTCCTCAATGATGGAAATCTTGTCGGCAATCTGCTTCATGGCTTCCACAGTGTCGATAACGGCCTTGCCGCCGGTTTCGGCGTCCGTAGCGGACTGGATGGCCATTTTTTCGGTCTCAAGGGCATTTTCCGCATTCTGGCGGATGTTGGCGGTCATCTCTTCCATACTGGAGGAGATTTCCTCAACGGATGCGGCCTGTTCCGTCGCGCCCTGCGACAGGGACTCGGACGAAGCCGACAACTGCTGACTGCCGGACGAGACGTTCTCGCCCGCGCTTTGGACGTCGCCCACCACTCCAGCCAGACGCTTCAACATATTCTTCAGGGCGTCGGCCAGTGCGCCAATTTCGTCGCGCTGTTCCAAATCAATGCTTGCATCAAGGTCGCCCTGCGCAATGGTCTGGGCAAAGTGCACGCCCTTGCGCACGGGGACCGTAATCGCCCGCGTGATGAGGAAGGCGGCCAGTATGCCGATAACACCCGCCACACCTGCGCCGGTGAAGACCATGGAGTTGGACGACGCCATCTGGGCGTCCATCTTCATCTTCTGGTCATCGCGCGCCGCAATGCACACGCTGCGCGCCTCTTCGGCGGCGGCGACCATGCGCTCCGTGGCTTTCTCCTGTTCGCGCATCTTGCTCACATATTCGTTAAAGGAGGCGTAATACTTGCTCACGGCCTCCTCAACGCCCTTTGCGGCCTCAATGTCCACAGGGTCCTTGAAGATGGTTTGCAATTCTTGCGCCTTGCCAACAATGAACTCCACATTCTCCGACACCATCTGGAAGTAGCGGTCCTCGCCGGTCAGGATGACTTCCTTCTCGTTCTTGCGGGCATCCTTAAACTGCTGGATGAAGGTTTCCGCCACATCGGCGTTGGCCAGCTTGGCATTGAGTTCTGCCACGGATGCGGTTCCGGATTCCTGCATTTCGCGGAACTTGCTTTTCTGTTCGGCGCTGATTTTCTCGCACTGGATGAGAGCTTGGTCCGCAAGGGCGCGCATGGTGTTCATAATATCATCGCGTTCTCCTTGCAGAGACACGTATTCCTCAAACACATCGGAATAGCTTTGCACCTTGTCAGTGATGGCGTCGGCCTGCTCAATGTTCACGGGATCGCTGAACGTGGAACGCAGTTCCTTGGTGTCGGATAGGATTTTCTTAAATATCTTGGCCTGTTCTGCCCTAGCCGCTTCATCCTGATCCATCATGTATTTTGTTACCGCCAGCCGTGCTTCCAGCAGGTCCTTGACGATGCGGTTGACCCCGTCGGCCTTGACCACCCGTTCCCCAACGGCGGACATGCCCCGAATGCCAACCATCGCCACAACGACGGTGAGCACAAGGACCACACAGAATCCGAGACTCATTTTGATGCCGAGCTTCAAGTGTTTAAACATGAAGACCCCTCCGGTTTATTGGTCCGGCCCGCGACCACACGGGCATGCGAACGCCACGTCCTGCCACTGCATCATCAAGAAGTGTTCCAAATATTGATCATACTGTATGCATTACATTTCAGAATGTTACTGAGAAGAACCCTTCACACCGCCTGCGCCCACAGCGCACAGTGCGATAAAATCACACTGCATTGCGACAAAATCGCAAACCGCTACAGGTCCTCCCGCCGCCAATACTGCCGCAGCAGTTGGTAGAAGCGTGCGCTTTTCAGGCCGGAGAGGGCCATGGCCCGTTTGGCGTCGCCCTCCACAAACGCCATCAGCGAGCGAATATACCGCCGCTCCGCGTCCTCCATGACCATGCGCCGGTACTCCTTCCACGGCTGACCGGGAAACACCTCCACCGCATCGCCGCCGCATGGCGCGGATTGCTCGGCCTGCGCAGTATCGCCCACGGCGCAGCGGGCATACCGGACCTTGAATTCCACGGGCAAATGATGCGGGTACAGCGTTGGCTCGCTCCCCGCCGCAAGGGCCGCAGCGCCCAGCACCTGCCGCAGTTCGCGCACATTTCCCGGCCAATCCGACGCCGCCAAAACGCCCAAAAACTCCGGGCTGGCCCCCTTCACCGGCTCCCCGGCCTCATGCGCCAGCCGCGCCAGCAGATACACGGCCAAAGAGGCAATATCCTCACGCCGGTGCCTCAGCGGCGGCAGCCGCAACACCAGCGACTTGAGCCGAAAAATCACATCATCGCGGAACGCGCCCGTGGCGGTCATCACGTCGAGGTCGCGGTTGGTCGCGGCGATAAGGCGGAAGTCGCTCTCCTCCTCGTGCGAGGCCCCAACGGGCCTAAAGCGCCGCTCCTGCAACACGCGCAAAAAAGTGGACTGCACATCAAGGGGCAGCTCCCCCACCTCGTCGAGGAAGAGCGTGCCGCCGTGCGCCTGCTTGATGAGTCCCGCGCGGGTCATGTCCGCCCCGGTGAACGCGCCGCGCACATGCCCAAAGAGCAGACTCTCGGCCAACCCCTGCGGCAACGCCGCGCAGTCCACCACCACAAACGGACGGCTGGCCTGCGCCGATGAGCGGTGGATGCACCGCGCAATGAGGTCCTTGCCGGTTCCTGTTTCGCCGGTGATGAGCACATCCGCCCGCGTCTGCGCCGCGCGCGCCGCCTGCTCCAAGCACTCGCGCAGTGCCGGGCTGCTGCCCACAATGTCGCATCCATGCAGGCGCGGCGCACTGCCCGAATCGCGCTGGCCCCGGTACTGGAGCGCCCGGCGCAGGGAGTGCGTCATCCGGTCCAGCGAGCAGGGCTTGACGATAAAGTCCCACGCGCCGCCGCGCATGGCGCGTTCGGCCACGTCGGGGTCGTTTGCCCCGGTCAGGACGATGACCTCCGGCCCGCCATGCCGCCCCCGCAGCGCAGGCAGCATGGCCAGCCCATCGCCATCAGGCAGGCGCACATCCAAAATAACAATATCAAACGCCTGCGCTGTGCTGGCCGCACGCGCCCGTTCGCACGACGCCGCCGCCGTGATGTCGTGCCCCTGCCGCGTCAGGGCATTTTTCATGTAGTCCCGAACAAACGGGTCATCGTCCACGACCAGAACCCGCGCCATACGCCTCCCCTTGGTGCTCCATACGCCGTATACTGGGCATGGATAGTGACCTTGTATTCTACCGCATCTCTGCCCCTGCGCCAACGCCTGTGCGATTTTTTCGCACTGCCGCCGCGCAGAAAAAAAGCGCCCCGGCATCGCCAAACGATGCCGGGGCGCTCAGGCGCAGTATCCTTGAAAGTGTCAGGAGGATTCGTAATGCAGCATGCTCGTTCCCTGCGGCACGCCGCACAGCCCCGCCACCTTGGGGCACTTGGCCTTAAAGGCAAAAAACGCGTCGGCAAAATTATCGCGCAGGGCCTCAAAATTACCCTGCCCCTTACTCAGCACCACATCCACCGACGCCATGCGGTCCACAAAGCCCGGCGCGCAGCGCTCCAGCACCGTGCCCGGCGTATCCACACCCGAGGAGACCACCTCGCACAGGTCCGTCATACCCACAAGGCGCGCGTCCTGCATGGTGGCGTCGTTGATGATGGGGACGCCGCGCACCACGTAGGTCACCACGCACCCGGCCTCGGCCAGCTGGCGGACCAGCAGGGTGTCAAAGGCGATTTCCCCGGCGTTGTCGCCCAGAATCATCACGCTGGCCCCCGGAATGAGGCGCTGGCGGAGCATGGCGTAGGTGGTGTCGTCCACAGCGCCGATATCCTCGCGCGACAGGGCGTCCTCCACATCCACCACCAGCTGGACGCCCGCGTCCATGTAGTTGCCGATGATGGACACGCCAAGGGCGGCCCGCAGCGGGTCCGCCTGCTGACGCACCAATTCCTCCAGCCGGGGCAGCAGGCGCATGGCCTGCATATTGGATTGCTCCTTGTACCCGCGGAAGGGGTCCACATCGCCAACAGAGTCGGCCAGCAAGGCGTACAGCCGCCCGGCCAATGCCGGAGGCGACAAGGTGAGGTCCAGATTGGCAAATTCCGCCGCCCACTCCTGTACTACACGCTGGTGAATATCCTCCCGCGCGGGCGCGGCAAGGCGCGCGCCTTTCAGCGCCTGCGTCAGAAAACACGGCAGACAATCAAGTGATGTATGCATTCGCTCCTACTTTCCGGGCTATTCCATGAGATAATCGGTTACATTCTCCACATAGCTGCTGATGGCCTGACGGTGCTCGTCGTCCATCTCCTGAAACATGAGGCCTATATACATCCGATTTTTATGAAGGGAAATGTTCTTCACCTTGCCCGTCAGGGCGACGGGCATATCCGTGCCCATCATGGTGAAGGTCAGCTCCACCTTTTCATCCACGGAGAACGACGGCAGGCCGTTTTCATCCTCCTTGGAATCCAGCACCAACTGACAGCCGCCAGCGCTGAGGTTCAGCATCATGCCTGTCACGCGGATGTACTGCCCGTCGCTGCCTGCCCCGCCAAGCTCAATGGGCAGAAAGCAGTCCACACGCTGGGCCTTGCGCAGGTTCAAAGATTCGATGGTCTTCGGATATTTGAGGAACAGCAGCCGGTACGGCGCGGACAGGTTCCACACCACCTCGGACCCAAAGCCATACACCTGCCCCTCGTGCAGGTAGCGCACCGTCACGGGCTTTTCCACGTACAGGAAGTCGTTAAGCCCCGGTATCCTCGGCACCTTCACGATGAGGTAGCTGCCCCGGACCATGCCCACAAAGTCCGACTTGAACCTGTCGCCCATACCGGCGGGTTCCACCAGAATCTTCGTGCCGATGCTGATGTTCAGCATCGCGGCGTCGTGCGTTTCCGAGCCTTTTCGTTGCTGCGCCACTCGTTATCTCCCGGTCTTTTGGGGGAAGGCAGGAGCGCGCCGCGCCCCTGCCTGTATCCTACGCCAGTACGGCGGGGGGCGCGCCGCCCTGCCCTGCGCGGTCAGTACCGCTCAAACGCCCCTGCCCCATCCGGCGCATCCTCACCCTGTGGCAAGGCCTGCGCCGCTTCCGCGCCGGACCCGTTAACCTGGAAAAAGCCCATGGTCCGCCGCAATTGTTCGCTCTGTCCCGCCAGTTCCTCGGATGTGGACGCCAGTTCCTCCGAGGCCGAGGCGTTTTGCTGAATCACTTGATCAAGCTGCTGAATGGCCTGATTAATCTGCCCAGCCCCGGCGTTCTGCTCCTCGCTGGCGGCTGCGATTTCCTGCACGAGGTCCGCCGTCTTGCGGATTTCCGGAACCAGCTCCTTCAGAAGTTCTCCGGCCTGTTCGGCCACACTGACGCTGCGCTCAGACACCTCGCTGATTTCCGCGGCCGCCTGCCCGCTGTGCTCGGCCAGCTTGCGCACCTCCGAGGCCACAACGGCAAAGCCCTTGCCATGATCACCAGCGCGCGCGGCCTCGATGGCGGCGTTCAGCGCCAGCAGGTTCGTCTGCCGGGCAATGTCCTCCACGATGGTGATTTTCTCCGCAATGTCGCGCATGGCCTGCACGGTTTGCTCCACAGCGCCGCCGCCATCCTGCGCCTTTTGCGCCGCGCCTGCGGCCATGCCTTCCGTGGCGCGGGCGTTTTCGGCGTTCTGCCGGATATTGGCCGCCATCTGCTCCATGCTGGACGACACCTGCTCCACGGACGCGGCCTGCTCCGTTGTCCCCTGCGACAGGCTCTCGGACGACGCGGACAGTTCCTCACTGCCTGCGGCCACATTATCCGTGGCGGACTGCACATCCCCCACAATCTCCCGCAGGCGTCCGGCCATATCGCGGAGCGCGGCGGCCAGCTGCCCCACTTCGTCCTTTTGATCCACATTAAGGGTTGCGCCAAGGTTGCCGCGCGCCACCTGCTGGGCAAAGTCCACGCCCTTGGTCAGCGGCCGCGCAATGCCCGTTGCCAGCAGAAGCGCCACCACCACAAGCACGGCCGCAATAATCAGTCCCGTGTACACCACAGACCACGCCAGCGCGCGGATAGGGGCAAGCACCTCCGCGTAGTCAATTTCCGCAATAACAGCCCACGTCGCCCCGCCCACCTGCACCGGGGCATAGGCGGAGAGCACATCGTTGCCGTTGTAGTCCTTGATAACCTCGCCACCTTCCTTGCCCGACAGCGCTAGCGCCACGGCCTTGGTGTCGACACCGTTTTGGGCCACCGTTCCGGCAAAGGACGCCAGCACGCTGTGCCCCTCCGGGTCCAGAAAGGAATCCGAACGCATCCGCTTATCCGGTCCCACAAGGTAGGTTTCTCCGGTCTCCCCCATGCCCTCACGCTCCTGCATAATGGCATTGATGGACGACAGCGACACCTGAAGCGCAATAACAAGCTCCACCTTGCCGCCATGCACGATGGGCTGGGCAATGAAGGCCGCCGGTTCGCCATCACTTGGCGCGTACGGCGCAAAGTCCGCCATGCCGAAGGTTTTGGTCTCCATCACGCGGCGAAACAGCTCCCCAAGGTTGGAGTCCGCATATTCGCCGTCCATGAAATTCGTCCTATAGTCAGCCTCCTGCGCCACGGTGTAAAAGGCGTCCCCCTGCGGGGTGAACAGGAACAAATCGTAGTAGCCGTACAGTTCCACATAGCGCTTGTAGAAGTAGGTGCCGTCCTCATCCTTGGGGCTGAAGGCTTCGGCCACGTCAATGTCCGCCAAAATCGCCCACGTATGCCCGCCAACCTGCACCGGCGCAAAGGCGGACAGCACCGGATTGCCATTGTAGTCGCGCACCACATCTGCCCCGGTTTCGCCCTCCAGCGCGCGGCGCACAGCCTCGGTCCGCACGCTGCCCTGCTGTGGATTGGCAAAGGACGCCGCCACGGAGTGCCCCTGCGGGTCCAAATACGAATCCGAGCGCATCAGGTAGTCCGGACCGACGAGGTATACCTCGCCCGTTTCGCCCATGCCGCTGCGCTGCTCCATGATTTCCGCCACAGCCAGCGATGACACCTGCGCCGCCACCACACCGACAATGCCGCCGTCGGCGCTATGGATGGGCGCGGCCACAAACTGCGACGGCAATCCCCCACTTGGGGCATAGGGCCGCATCTCGGACAGCACGGCGCGGTTTTCCTCCATGGCCCGCGTCCACACATCACGCAGGGGCGAGTCCACCTCACCCACCCGCTGGGCAAAGTCCGCCTCCTTGGCAACGGAGTACACCACATCGCCATAACGCGGCCCCAGCAGGAACACGTCGTAGTATCCGTAGGCGCTGACGAACGTTTCAAACATTGGGGCAAAGCGCTCGTGCACCGCGAGGTACTGCGGCGGGGCCACAAAGCGCCCTTCTCCCTCGCCGCGCATCTGCGCCTGTGGGTCAAAGGCGCGCACAAAGGCCGTGTACGCCTGCGCTGTGGCGGGGTTTTCCGCCATGACGGTCATATCGCTGAGGCGTTCGGCGAAGAAGCGTTCAATCTGCTGCTGGCGCACATCGCGCACGGAGCGCAGTTTGGTCATGGCCTCGCGGCGCAGCGTGGCCGCGGTTTCCGCAAGGACGCCGGCATCCCCCTGCCGCTCCGCAAAGTAGCGCGTGATTTGCGCCTTTTTTATCTCGCGCATGGAGCGAAGCTGCCCATACGATTTTTCCATAAGTGCCTGTGTCGCCTTGTTTGATGCCCACCACCCGATGAACAGCAGCGGCACCAACCCCGCACACAGAAGCAAAAGCGTCAGCTTCGGCTTCATCTTGATGTTCGCGAGCAAACGCATGATTGGCCCCCTTTGACCTAAGCTCCGTGCCAGCGGCACGCGTATCACAGTCCCCCAACTTCGGATGGTAGCACAGCATGGTGGATTCTCACAACGCTGGCGGGGGTTGTGGGAGGGTGAGGTGCGAATGTCAAGGCGTTTGGGGAGGAAGGGTGAGCAGAAAGGCGGGAGCAATGGTGGGGGGGAGGGAAGCGCGAGGAGACGGGCGCAACGGTGGCGGGTGGTGGAGGTGTTGCGTCATGGTTCAATACCTCCGGTGGCTTA